>NZ_KV815111.1:24453-35081 GCF_001814145.1 Prevotella sp. HMSC073D09
AGTGCGTTTTGGTGCTAAATGCAAGGTAAAATGCCGCTAAATGCAAGGCATTTTGGTGCTAAACGCGAGACAAAATGCCGCTAAATGCAAGACGAAAAGCATAAAAATCCACTGCAATTGCATAAACAAAACCTCCTAGAACCATGAAAAACATGCCTCAAAGGGGCAAAAATCCTATCAAAAAGTGGGGTTTTAGGGGCTAAAAGTGCGTAATTTGGGGTTGAAAAATACGAGTTGGCAAGCAAACTAGAAAGGCTAAATGGTGCTAAACGCACGTTCCGAGCCTAAAAATTGACAAAACAAAAGGCGCGAAACACTAGAAAAAGCGACTTTTTACCTACTTTTTAACCTAAAATTTCGCTAGAACAGAGTGAAAATTGGAGTAATATTGTAAAATAAATAATAACGATTTAAGATTTTGAGTTGGTGAGTTGGTGAGGTTATGAGTTTTTGAGTTGATAAGTTTATGGGCTCTTGGGTTTGTAAGTTGATGAGTTGATGTGTTCGGGAGTTGTAGGGTTTTCGTGAGTTTATAATACAGTGAGTTGATTTGTCCTGCACTTCGTATGCGAGAGGAGTGCTTATCTGTGTGTTTTACAGCACAAAGATAACAAACTCCTCTCAATTTATAGAAATATTAAAAGTCAAGACAACTTCTTTTCTTTGGGCTCTGTTTTCGTGCACCTCGCATCGTGAATGGGATGTTTTTAAGCACCTTGTTTCCTTCTCCTCACACAGTGTTTTTCTCGCAACACCAATATCCGAACAACCCCATCATTGTTGTTTACCCCCACCTAAAACGCTGATTTTAACGCCCCAGTTCGCCTTCTATCAGAAATAATGTGTAACTTTGTGCCACAAATAAGTAAATAAGAAAAAGACAATGGCACAAGAAGACGTTTTCAAGAAAATAGTTTCGCACTGCAAAGAATATGGGTTCGTGTTCCCCAGCAGCGACATTTACGATGGGCTGGGAGCCGTTTACGACTACGGACAAAACGGCGTTGAACTGAAAAACAACATTAAGGAGTATTGGTGGAAAAGCATGGTGCTGCTGCACGAGAACATCGTGGGCATCGACTCGGCCATCTTTATGCACCCAACCATCTGGAAAGCAAGCGGACACGTGGACGCTTTCAACGACCCACTTATCGACAACCGCGACTCTAAAAAACGCTATCGTGCCGACGTGCTGATAGAAGACCAAATTGCCAAATACGAGGAAAAGATAGACAAAGAGGTGGCTAAGGCCGCCAAGAAGTTCGGCGACAGCTTCGACGAGGCCATGTTCCGCCAAACCAATCCGCGTGTTTTGGAACACCAAGCCAAGCGCGACGCACTGCACGAACGCTATGCACAGGCCATGCAAGGCCCTAACTTGGAAGAGTTGAAACAGATTATCCTGGACGAGGAGATTGTAGACCCCATCAGCGGAACAAAGAATTGGACCGACGTTCGCCAGTTCAACCTGATGTTCTCTACCGAAATGGGTTCGCTGTCTGATGCCGCCAGCAAGATTTATCTGCGCCCCGAAACGGCACAGGGCATCTTTGTTAACTACCTGAACGTGCAAAAAACGGGCCGCATGAAAGTGCCTTTTGGCATCGCGCAGATAGGAAAGGCATTCAGAAACGAAATTGTGGCGCGCCAATTTATCTTCCGCATGCGCGAGTTCGAGCAAATGGAAATGCAGTTCTTCGTTACGCCCGGCACCGAGCTAGATTGGTTCCACAAGTGGAAAGAAACGCGTATGAAATGGCATCAGGCATTGGGATTTGGTGCTGAGAACTATCGTTTCCACGACCACGAAAAGCTGGCGCACTATGCCAACGCCGCATCCGACATCGAGTTCCGCATGCCCTTCGGTTTCAAAGAGGTGGAAGGCATACACTCGCGTACCAACTTCGACCTGTCGCAACACGAGAAATTCTCGGGCAAGAGCATCAAATACTTCGACCCACAAACCAACGAAAGCTACACGCCCTACGTTATCGAGACCAGTATCGGCGTAGACCGCATGTTCCTTTCGGTGATGTGCCACGCCTTTGAAGAAGAGAAGTTGGAGAACGGCGAAACACGCACCGTACTGAAATTGCCTGCTGCACTGGCCCCCGTTAAGTTGGCCGTGCTGCCGTTGGTGAAGAAAGACGGGCTGCCCGAAAAGGCTCGCGAGATAGTGAACGCGCTGAAATTCAAGTTCAACACGCATTACGACGAAAAGGACACTATCGGCAAACGCTATCGCAGACAAGACGCCATTGGTACGCCTTACTGCGTAACAGTTGACCACGACACGCTGACCGACAACTGCGTTACGTTGCGTTTTCGCGACAACATGCAGCAAGAACGCGTGAACATAGACCAACTAGACAGCATCATTGAAGACAAAGTGAGCATCACCACCTTGCTCAAAAAACTGCAATAACCATGACGAGAAAAAGCTTTTTATTGATGGCCGCGGCCGCATGGATGGCCTTTGCCTTCACCGCATGCAGCGAAACAGACAACGCCACCGACGACTTCCCCAACTGGCAAGCCGCTAACGAGGCCTATTTCGACAGCATATATAATGTGGCGAAGGCCAATACCGCCCAATGGCAAGTTATTCCTAGCATCACGCTACCTAGCGAGGCAGTGAAAAACAAAACCGACAACGTGGCCGCAGAAGTAATCAATGCGGGCGAAGGGAGCGACCGCGCATTTCAGAACGACACGGTGCGCGTGATACTTCAAGGTCGACTTAAAGCCTCGCCTGGCTATCCCAAAGGCAAGGTTTTCCACCAAACCTATGTAGGAAGTGACGACAACACCACGGCCAACGCCGCCAAGCTGGCGGTAAGTTCGGTTGCGCCAGGTCTGCAAACGGCATTGCAAAACATGCCCGTAGGTGCCAAGTGGCGCGTGTACGTGCCTTACCAACTGGGCTTTGGCTCGGCAACAGGGAGCGGAACCATTGCTCCTTCGCTAAGCAAAACAGTATCTGTGCCCCCTTACTCTACGCTGGTTTACACCGTAGAAGTGGTGAGCATCATTCGCCAAGGGCATAAATAAGGCCGCATAATCTCCTTAGGTGTGTTCTATAAGTTCCTTACAGCGTGTATAACATGTAAAGGGGGATTTATGGAACACACCTTATTAATATACGCGCGCGCGTAAGACACGTACCAACATTACACGCGCCGACACGCTTCCACTGGCTGCCAACGCCGACAATCGCTCCCCCCTTAAAGCACTTAACGACACCGATTAAGCTGCAACACACAGCCCCTCTTACGTTTTTTTCGTTTCATTTCTTTTGCCATAAAGCAAAAAAAGTGTACTTTTACAAGCAGAAATCACATTATATTACTATAAAATCTATGAGTTTGAAAATCGTTGTACTTGCCAAACAAGTACCAGACACGAGAAACGTGGGCAAAGATGCCATGACGGCAGAAGGCACGGTGAACCGCGCAGCCTTGCCCGCAATCTTTAATCCAGAAGACTTAAACGCATTGGAACAGGCTCTGCGCCTTAAAGAACAGCACCCTGGCTCTACCGTTGGCGTGCTGACGATGGGTCCTCCACGTGCAGGTGAAATCATCAGACAAGGACTTTACCGCGGAGCAGACACGGGTTGGCTGCTCACCGACAAGCTTTTCGCCGGTGCCGACACGCTGGCCACATCCTACGCCTTGGCTACTGCCATCAAAAAGATTGGCGATGTGGACATCGTTATCGGCGGACGACAGGCCATTGACGGCGATACGGCACAAGTAGGACCGCAGGTGGCACAGAAATTGGGCCTTAACCAGGTTACATACGCCGAAGAGATACTGAAAGTTGAGGATGGAAAGCTAACCATTCGCCGACATATCGACGGTGGTGTTGAAACGGTTGAGGCACCCATGCCTTGCGTGGTGACGGTTAACGGAAGTGCTGCCCCATGCCGTCCTTGCAACGCTAAGCTGGTGATGAAGTACAAAAACGCACGTTGCCCCATGGAGCGCAACGGCAAAGAGCCGCATCCCGAACTGTTCGAGCTGCGCCCTTACCTCACGCTCAACCAATGGAGCGTGGCCGATGTGGACGGAGATGCAGCCCAATGCGGACTTAGCGGGTCGCCCACAAAAGTGAAGAGCGTGCAAAACATCGTGTTCCAAGCCAAGGAAAGCAAGACGCTAACGGCCGCAGACGCCGACATCGAGGCGATGATGAAAGAATTGTTGGACGAAAAGATTATCGGATAAGGGGAAGTAAAGTGAAAGAGAAGCCTCACCCACAACCCCTCTCCAAGTGGAGAGGGGAGTGATATGCCTTGCGAATTAAAAGAAGAAAAGAGCTTTTAAAGGTGAAAGGATGAAAAGATGCTACGCCATCAAAAGCCATTATGCTGTTTATGCCTTACCTTATGTCCTTATGTTCTTCTGTCTAAAATCCTGTGCTTTTGAAGAAAGCCGCAAAGCATTTGGCTTAACTCCTTAACTACATAACTCCTTAACTCCTCAAAAAACATCTCCTTCTTAAATTAAAGAACAAACATGAACAACGTATTTGTATATTGCGAAATAGAAGACACGACGGTGGCCGAAGTGTCTCAAGAATTGCTAACCAAAGGGCGCAGCCTGGCCAACGAGCTGGGTGTGCAGCTGCATGCCGTAGTTGCAGGCACGGGAATTAAAGGCCATGTCGAAGGCCAAATTCTGCCTTACGGCGTAGATAAGCTCTTCGTATTTGATGCCGAGGGCCTGTTTCCCTACACGTCTGCACCACATACCGACATCCTCGTGAACCTCTTCAAACAAGAGAAACCGCAAATCTGCCTGATGGGTGCAACCGTTATCGGTCGCGATTTGGGACCGCGCGTGTCGTCGTCGCTTACCAGCGGCCTTACCGCCGACTGCACCCAGCTGGAGATTGGCGACTATGACGACAAGAAAGCAGGCAAGCATTACGATAAGCTGCTTTACCAAATTCGTCCCGCCTTCGGTGGAAACATCGTTGCAACGATTGTCAACCCCGACCACAGGCCACAAATGGCAACCGTGAGGAGTGGCGTGATGCAAAAGAAGGTGTTGGACAACAACTACAAGGGAGAAACCGTTTATCCCGACGTTGCACAGTACGTACAACCCGAAAGTTATGTGGTAAAGGTGCTCGACCGTCACGTTGAAGAGGCTAAACACAACCTCAAAGGCTCGCCCATCGTTGTGGCCGGCGGCTATGGCGTAGGCAGCAAGGAGGGTTTCGACCTGCTTTTCAAACTGGCCAAGGAGCTACATGGCGAGGTGGGAGCAAGTAGGGCCGCCGTTGATGCTGGCTGGGCCGACCACGATAGGCAGATTGGACAGACGGGCGTTACCGTTCATCCCAAGGTTTACATCGCTTGCGGCATCTCTGGACAGATACAACACATCGCCGGCATGCAAGACAGCGGCATCATCATCTCTATCAACACCAACCCCGATGCACCCATCAACAAAATTGCAGACTATGTTATCGTGGGTACGGTAGAAGAGGTGGTGCCGAAGCTGATTAAGTATTATAAGAATAAGTAGTAAGGTTGTAAGTAGTAAAGTAGTAAGCGGAGAATGCTTTGCGATGACACGAAGTTTTAAGGATCTTATTGTTTGGCAAAAGGCACACAGCTTTGTTGTACTAGTATATCAAGCAACGAAGAGTTATCCTAAGTTCGAGTTGTTCGGCTTGTGTTCTCAATTCCAAAGGGCGGCAGTATCTATTCCCGCCAACATTGCCGAGGGATATAGAAGAGATGGGAAGGCAGACAAACTGCGTTTTCTTAACTTCGCCCAAGGCAGCCTTGAAGAATGTCGCTACTACATCCTGCTTTCAAAAGACCTTTGCTATATCGATATTGAAACGTATGACTTATTAACAACGAGTATCGAGGAAACAAGTAAACTATTGAACGCCTATTATAAAGGCGTAAAGGAGCGTATGCCATAGACAAAGGGCAACACCTCCTAACTTACTACCTTTACTCCTTTTCTCCTTACTCCTTTTTAAAAGATTATGGCAAATTACTTTTCGGACTCTCCCGAGTTGGAGTTCCACCTTCATCACCCGCTGATGAAAAGAATTGTTGAGCTGAAAGAGCGCAACTTTGAAGATAAAGATAAATACGATGACGCACCCGTTGACTACGACGACGCCATCGAAAACTATAAGCAACTGTTGGAAATAACGGGCGACATCACCGCCAACGTTATCGAACCAAACAGCGAATCGGTTGACGAAGAGGGTCCGCACCTCGTTGACGGACGCATGGTGTATGCCTCGAAAACGTTCGAAAACCTCGACGCCACGCGCAAAGCAGGCCTGTGGGGCATCTCCATGCCACGCCGTTACGGAGGTTTGAACCTGCCAATAACGCCTTATTCTATGGCATCTGAAATGATGGCGACGGCCGATGCGGGTTTCCAAAACATCTGGAGCTTGCAAGACTGCATCGAAACGCTGTACGAATTCGGCAACGAAGAGCAGCGCAAGAAGTACATTCCGCGCGTTTGTCAAGGCGAAACGATGTCGATGGACCTCACCGAACCCGATGCAGGCAGCGACTTGCAGAGTGTAATGCTCAAGGCCACCTACTCGGAGAAAGACGGATGCTGGCTTATCAATGGCGTAAAACGCTTCATCACCAATGGCGATTCCGACATCCACTTGGTCTTAGCGCGCTCTGAGGAGGGCACGAAAGACGGTCGCGGACTGTCGATGTTTATCTACGACAAGCGTCAAGGCGGCGTTACCGTGCGCCATATAGAAAACAAACTGGGCATACATGGCTCGCCAACGTGCGAGTTGGTGTACAAAAACGCAAAGGCCGAACTATGTGGCGAAACGCGTTTGGGCCTAATCAAGTACGTTATGGCATTGATGAACGGTGCCCGTTTGGGTATCGCCGCACAGAGCGTTGGTGTGTCGCAGGCCGCCTATACCGAAGGATTGAATTACGCTCGCGAACGTAGACAGTTTGAAACAAACATCATCGACTTCCCTGCCGTGTACGACATGCTCTCGCGCATGAAGGCCAAATTGGATGCAGGACGTAGCATTCTCTACCAAACGGCGCGCTATGTAGACATCTACAAAGCACTCGACGACATCGCACGCGAACGCAAACTTACCCCCGAAGAACGCGCCGAACAAAAGAAATACATGCGTTTGGCCGATGCCTTTACGCCGTTGGCAAAGGGTATGAACTCTGAATACGCCAACCAAAACGCCTACGATGCCATACAAATTCATGGCGGTTCGGGCTTCATCATGGAGTATAAGAGCCAACGCCTCTATCGCGATGCGCGCATATTCTCTATATACGAGGGCACAACGCAGCTGCAAGTGGTGGCCGCCATTCGCTATATCACCAACGGAACTTACCTC
This sequence comes from Prevotella sp. HMSC073D09, assembly GCF_001814145.1. Taxonomy (NCBI): domain Bacteria; kingdom Pseudomonadati; phylum Bacteroidota; class Bacteroidia; order Bacteroidales; family Prevotellaceae; genus Prevotella; species Prevotella sp. HMSC073D09. The sequence goes on from NZ_KV815111.1 coordinate 31,837, forward strand.
GGCATCATAAAAGAGATGCTCGAAGACGAGGTGGCCGAGAACTTACAGCCACTTAAAGAGCGTGTGGCCAAGTTGGTAGAACGTTACGAAGAGAGCGTAAACAACGTGAAAGAGTGCGGCAACCAAGACAGGCAAGACTTCCTGGCACGTCGCCTTTACGAGATGACTGCCGAGATTTTCATGTCGTTGCTCATCATTGCCGACGCATCAAAAGCTCCCGAACTCTTCGAAAAGAGCGCAAACGTGTATGTTCGCATGACAGAAGAAGCCGTTATAGGAAACCATGCCTTCATCGAAAACTTCAAAGTTGAAGATTTGGAATACTATAAATCGCGGTAGAAAGCATTCCTCATTCACAACTTCGCTTCATGGCGAATGAGGAGCGACATGCCTGTTCTGTCCCAACTCGATGGGAAAAGAACAACCTGGTTTCATCTCTCCGACACTTAGTGGGGAAGAGGAAACACGGTCTTACCCCCTGTGCCGCTCTCCATGGGAGATGAGGCATAATGCATTTCATTTCTTGATAAATTGCATCATGGGGACTCAGCGCATAGTATTTTTAAAGGTGCGTGTTGCCATTTGTAGGTGACACGCACCTTCATTGTAACAGTCTGTTTAAAGAATATTGCACGCTCTATTCACATTCAAGCATAAGCAACTCTGAGTAATAAAAAGGACATGTTTGCCAATAAAAAGATGATTCGTACCATATATTCATAGAACCACCATAACAACAAAACCAATGAAAGATAAAAAAGCCAACAACCACCTCATCATCTACCAAGACGACAACGGCTTGGTGAAAGTGAATGTGCGCTTTGCCGATGAAGACGTATGGCTCACACAAGGGCAATTGGCGGACATTTACGACACAACACAACAAAACATCGCCCTACATATCAAGAACGTCTATGCTGATGCAGAATTGAAGGAGACGGCAACTCACAAGAAATACTTGTTAGTTCGACAAGAAGGCGGTAGAACCGTACAGCGCAACATCGACCATTACAACCTAGACATGATTATAGCCCTGGGTTACAGAGTGCAATCACAAGTTGCAACCCGCTTTCGTCGATGGGCAACCGAACGACTACATGAATATATACAAAAGGGCTTTTCCATGGATGACGACCGACTGATGCAAGGGGGTAACCGTTACTTCCGTGAATTGTTACAACGCATCCGCGACATCCGTGCTTCGGAGCGTAACTTCTATCAGCAGGTGACGGACATTTACGCAACTTCGGTGGACTACGACCCACGTACCGAGCTCACACATACGTTCTTCGCCACGGTGCAAAACAAACTTCACTACGCCGTACACGAACACACCGCCGCGGAAATCATCTTCGATCGGGTTGATAGCGACAAACCTCTAGTAGGCATGACCAACTTCAAGGGCGACTATATCACGAAAGACGATGTGAAGATTGCCAAGAACTATCTCACGCAAAAAGAGCTGCAACGACTTAACCTACTCGTATCGCAATTCCTAGACTTTGCCGAATTTCAGGCACTTGATGAACATCCCATGCGAATGGTAGACTGGATAACCGCTCTTGACAACCAAATTCTATCCCTGCAACGCACTGTGTTGGAAGGGAAAGGCCATATATCACACAACGAAGCGATAGAAAAGGCTGAACGAGAATTTGCCATCTACCGTCAAAGGGAAATGGCACGGCTCGAAAGTGATTTCGATAAAATGGTGAAACGGTTTCCTAAGCGAGGGCAACATCCTACAAAAGAAGAATAGAAGCACTGGTGCTAACATTTATTTGTTGCAGTCCACCCTCTTGATCTGCAACAACAAAAAAGGACATGCTACCAACGAATGGTAACACGTCCTTTTTATTTTCGATGGGCAAACAAGGCTATTTTTTTACCTTTTCACCCTTTCACCTTTTCACTCTTTCACCTTTAAACCATCTGTCCAATCAACTCTTCCCTATCCCCAGGCAGCATATCAATAACAGGAATCTCAACCATAGTATAGCATCCAGGCTGCAAACGCATGGAGGCGCGAGCCACATTAACCAGCACCTGAGCCGTTAGTGCCGGGTTGTTGATACTCATATCAAAAGAGAAATGCTGGTTTTGGGTCTTTCCGCTAACGCCTTTGCGCACCAAATGAACGCCATGACCCATGTCGCGAACCTCGTCTACAGACTTCACTGCAAACACATGCGTCTCGTCGTTAGCGAAATACGGGTCGGCCTTTACCTCTGCGGCCACATCTTCAAGTCGTGCGCCATCCTCCAATTCCACATAAACCATCCTGCGATGAATGCCTTCGCCCAGAGGGATAGTCATCGAAAGCGCATTCTTAACCCCCTTCTTACTGCGCACGCACACGCTGTGTCCCATGCTCATGCCAGGTCCGAAGTTGGTGTACGACAAGCCTTTGGGTGCCAAACTCTGCATCAACATGCGCACGATAGAGTCTGACCCCGGGTCCCATCCTGCCGAAATAACGCTCACTCGGCCATGCTCCTTACACACAGGCATCAGTTCCGCACGATAGTTCACTATGTTCGTGTGAATGTCAAAGCTATCTACCGTGTTTATTCCCATAGCCAAATACTTCTTTGCGTATGTCGGACACTCGCGCGTTGGCAAAGCCAAGATAGCCACATCCACATCATGTAGTTCGGCAATGTCGCTCACCACGTTGTACTTTTCCAACTCCATCGGCCTTTCCTTAGCCCCTTGTCGCCTTACAACACCAGCCACTTCAAAGTCGGGAGCCACCTCCAACGTCTGCAATGTATATTGCCCAATGTTGCCATAGCCCACTACGGCCGCTCTAATCTTTTTCATATTCTTAAATGTTTGTATTGTTATCATTTTGTTTGTCGCCAGCAGGCGATGTAACAAACAAGTGCCAGCTGCGACCTACAAAAGTAGTGCATTACAATGAAATAACGGCAAACAAGCCAACAAAAAAACACCCTTCGCTATGCAAATTGCGTTAAAACGTGCACAATCTTAACCTATATCAATGAAGTCGTCTTGACCTTCAATATTTCTACAAATTGAGAGGTGTACAGGATAAGCCAACTCACTGGCTTATAAACTCACAAAAGCCCAACAACTCCCGAAGACATCCATTCACAAACTCAACAATTCACAAACTCCACAATTCACAAACTCATCAACTCAAAAAATCATCAACTCAAAACTTAAATCGTTATCTTTTATTTTACATCACCGCTCTAATTTTCGCTCCGTTCTAGCGAAAA
>NZ_KV815111.1:35181-35454 GCF_001814145.1 Prevotella sp. HMSC073D09
TAAGAAAAAGACCTGCATTTTGTACCATTTAGCCCTTCTAGATTGGTTGCCAACTCATGATTTTTGCAGCCCAAAAACCCACTTTTAGACTCCAAAACCCCACTTTTTACCACCATTTTGCCCTTTTTTGCCATGTATTTCATGTTTCTTTAAGGTTTTGTTCATACCATTACGGCGCATATTTATTCTTTTCGTTTTGCATTTTGCACCATATTGCACTGCATTTAGCACCATTTCATCTTGCGTTTAGCATCAAAACGCACTGCGTTTAGC
>NZ_KV815111.1:35554-39182 GCF_001814145.1 Prevotella sp. HMSC073D09
AGCAAATTGCAGTACATTTAGCCGCAAATAGCCCAAGATGTAGTACAAATGGCAGTCTTTTTAAATAAAAATTCATTTTGCTGCATTCACGGACTAACCCCTTTTTGCATCAAAACAAACCTTCGCGAGAATCGATTTTTTGCAGCAAGGTGGGCGATTGGTGGATAAAAAGGGTACTTATAATGTTAAATTTCTAGCTGAAAAGTTGACAAAGGCTGGCAAGTTGACGAGTGTACAGTTTTCTTTTGCACCCCCATAGCAATCCGAGCGTATCACCGTCAGCAGCAATTCACACCATGCATCACGGCCTATATGTGAGCGTCAACATCAGTTCACGCCCTCTAACACGCATGTCTGTAGTAGTCCGCACCAAGTCGTTATTCATACTGTAAGCGTAACTGCTCTTGTTCAGCGCATTGGTTAACTTCAACTTGCAGTCAATGTGTCTTCCTACATACCCCAAAGCCAAGTCTACAAACACCATATCCTTATAGCCTCTGTCAGGTAATTGATTGCGATACCATTCCAAGTTGGTTTCCAATTTCATTGCACCCACAAGCGGAATGATGGCCTGTGCCTCGTGATGCCAGTTATTTAGCGACGACCTTTTGTCCCAATCGGGCATGTGCATCTTGCTCCAACGGTAAGACAGGGCATAGTTAAAGTCCATTCCTTTCCATAAAACCATGTTGAGACTAGTCTTCAACCCCAGTCCGTCTGTTTGCAGGGCATACGCATTCCATCTTGCGATATGTAGGTGTTCGTATGATTATAGTCCACCATTGTTTGCAATTTAGTGTTGAACAGCGAAAATCCCTTTGACAACATCGATGTCACTTTCCACATGTTATACCGCGTTTCGAAGGGCAACAGCGACAACACAATGTACTTTCCCACAAACTCACGCGATGTGGTATATGGGTTCGTGCCCTGCGTTCGTGTCACATTCACGTTAAAATGCGTAGCCTGCAAGGCATTTTTATATAGCATTCTTAGTCGTACGTTTCGTTCCCTGCACACTGCATAGCCGTTATAGCCCCTGCTGGCATACTCATAATCTTGCAGAATTAGCACGTCGAAAAACCTGTTGATGTCTACTTGCGAAGTGTATTCGCTTGCACTACACCTGAATTCTAACCGTGGCGTGGCATTCCACTGTATGGTTAGGCCGGGCGAGACGTATGTATGCCACTGGCCACCATGCCCCCGATACCAATACATGTTGTGTTCCAAGAAGGCCGAAAGTGTAAAGCGTACGTCGCGCAAACGATATTCCGCTTCGGGATTGGCGTATAGTTGGCAGAAACCGAAACGACCATCACCAATCTTATTAGCCCAAACACTATCGGGCACGCCACAGAGATTGGATTGCAAATTATGCACAACCGCATTCACACCAAGGCTTGTCGATAGTTTTACTTTACCTATAAGCAAAGCTCCTTGCAAACTTGTGTTGGTTTCAAAATAATGCTGTGTAAGGGTCTGTAAAGCCGAATCTGCTTGTATTCGCTGTGGCCTTGTTTCGTAGATGCTGCCCGAATTGAACGACAAGAGGTGCTTACCCCACCGTTTGATAAGGTAAAGGTCGTCTCTGACGGTAAACTTCGGTAGCTTGGCATACACGATATGGGCATTCGTTCCTGTCTCGTTTAGCCATTGCTTACGCCATTCCAGGTCGCCTTGTAGCTTGTTTTTCAGGTAATGGTTGTTGGCATTGTTCTCGTATTTCAATAAGGCGTGGAGATTGTTCTCACGGGTCAATCCATGTTTTTGGTTGTCGGTCAGGTGCGTGTCACCTGCTCTATAATATTCAGTCACCCGTCTTTCCCACGTATTTTCTTCGTTGTTCTCGTATATCAGCTGCAAATTCACCTGCGAAATGTCGTTTATGCGTTTCAGCGTATTTAACGTAAAGCTATGGCTTCTGTTGAAAAGCGACCGCCTACCAAGAAACCCCGAATTAGCCACAGGCAGCTGTATCACATCTGTTAGCCTACTACTTATCTCGTCGAAGTTAAACAGGTTTGTTGTTTCCTTGCCTATTGGCTTACCCAAATTATTTGACTTGTAGGTAGCCATCAGCTGCCATTGTGGCTTAATGCGCATAGCAAAACTCTCGGCTTCCCACAAAGTGCCCTTACTTTTTAGGCCAACACTGCCTTTGGCCGTAACGATCCAGTGTGCCTTCGCTCCGTCTTTCATACGTATGTTCACGGCATCGTCGTTGGTATAAGTAAATTCCTCAAGTACTCTTACTGGTTGATGGTGTTTTATCACCTCCACCGATGCCACCTCACCTTGCGGTAGCGTATTGGTGGCCACACCGTATTTAGCTCCCAGAAGGTCGAGTCCTTCGATGTAAAAGTTGCTTATCGGCTTTCCTCCATAGGAAATTTGGCCGCTCTCCTTGTTCACTTCAAAACCAGGAACGCGCCTCAACACGTCGGCTAATGTTCGGTCGCCGGCTTGTGCATAGGTAGCTAACAGATATTTTATGGTGTCTCCACTAAGCTTGACCTTTTCTGATTTCACGTTCACTTCTTTAAGCGTCACGGCATCATCAGTCATTGTCAGCTTCTGAAAAGGCATGCCCTCCTTCACTTCAATACGCCTAGCCTTATACCCAAGAGAGGAAACTTGCAGGCTGTTTCCCACCTTGGCCTCGATGCTGAATCGCCCTTCCGCATCAGTTTGGCAATAATTCAGCATCTTGTTGCTTTCTGCATCCACGTGTTTCACCACAACCCATTGCATCGGTTGACCGTTTGTATCAGTCAATCTACCTTCCACTTTCACCACTTGTGCACATGTGACGAAAGTCCACAATATGGCTATTGCCATCAAACATGCCTTTTTCATCGTTGTAAAAAGTTTAGTTATGTGATGTGAACATGTGCACTATGCCGCCACATCTATAATATAAGGAGAGCATGAAAGTGAGCTAGGAGCCTCCAAGAAAACTGCTTATTCGTACTCTTCACTCTTGCCATTCACTCTAATTCCATTGGTGGGGCGATGATTGTTTTGGGTGGATAGGTTTTGGGATCGGTGCTTGCTTTCAGGTATTTCTCACGTGCGATGAGTGTGTACTTGTGGTTATAGAAATTGTAGAACATAACGGGCGGCACGCCTTTGGTTTGTAGGCTGTTCGCCTCCAAGTCCATGTAGTTCTCGCAATGGGCTTTTAATATCAGCCCAGGCAAGCCAGCCAGTTTCCAAGGCCCAAGTGGAATGCCAACCTCGGGTGCATACCAAACCGTCCATTCACGCCCCCTGAATCGCGTTTTAGCCATTAGACATTGCTGGCCAACTATCGTTCGCGTGCTATCTGCCACCAAATGCCAGTCCATTTGTGGTATGGGTTCTTCATAAAAACAATGATCGCCGAACAAAGAAGTATACACAGTGATTTTACCTTGCGTTAGATTTCGGTATAAATACTGTCGATGCCCTGGGCTATAAGGCATGCGTTTACTGTCGTCGTCACGATGTTCAAGGGCATCCATCATTCTTCTGAGGCGTTCCATATCATAGTCGGGGCCGTTTGGAGAGTTGCTCATAGAGTCAGATACATACGTGTCTGTATTAATATATTGTAAGCATCCAATATTCGCCGTCTTTTTCCGAT
>NZ_KV815112.1:0-287 GCF_001814145.1 Prevotella sp. HMSC073D09
ATGTCGTCAGGAACGTAAGAGGCGTACGGCCTGCCTTTTCTTACGGGGCGGGTGGTGCGGCTAGCCTCTCGGCGGCGCTTGGCCTGCTGCTTTATCTCGTCGATGATGGGAAGTGTTTCTGCGTGAAGCAGCGAACCTTCCTTTGCCCACTGTTCATCGAAGAGCGTGCCAACCCACCCGTCGGGACTTTCCGGCAGGCGTTTCTCGCTGCGCCTACCGAATACCATACGTTCAAGTTCAAGGATGCGGCGGGACTTTCTTGCCAGCTCGGCATCCTTTTGCACAAG
>NZ_KV815113.1:0-6408 GCF_001814145.1 Prevotella sp. HMSC073D09
CCGCCTTTTTTCATACGAAAGCCCTGAGTGCAAACGTCGCACTCAGGGCTTGTTCGTTTTTGGGAGTTATTGAGGGTTTAAGTTTGTGAGCTGGTGAGTTTGTGAGTTAGTGAATTGGTTAAGTTAGCGATAGTATATTATTTATTGGCTAACTTTTTTAGTTGGATTGTTGTTTGTTTTGAAATTTATGTTTATTTTTGCCTTAATAAAAACAAAAGCACTTTGTTTGCGATGATAGCATACAACAAAAAAGGCGGATGCTATGAGGTTTCCCTAATAACACCCGGCTTATTTGTTTCACAACGGAATAATCCTTATTGTGATTTGCTTGAAATCGTGATGCAAATTTAATGATAATATCGCTAACTGCAAAACAAATTTCTATAAAATGAAAAATATTTTAGGTTTAGACCTCGGCACGAATAGTGTTGGCTGGGCTTTGATTTCTGTTGACGCGAATGGTAAGCTAGTGAAGAAAATCCGTTTGGGAAGTCGCATTATCCCCATGAGTCAAGACGTATTGGGTAAGTTTGATTCGGGTGTTACCGTGTCGCAGACGGCAGAACGGACCGAATATCGCAGTCACCGCCGTTTGTTAGAGCGCGCACTGTTGCGCCGTGAGCGTCTTCATCGTGTTCTTCAACTGTTGGGTTTCTTGCCAGAACACTATGCCGCGTGCATTGGATGGGATAGAAACGATAACGCCACCTATGCGAAGTTCTTGCCCGAAACAGAACCAAAGCTGGCTTGGCGAAAGGCTGATGATGGGGAACATCGTTTTATTTTCATGCAGTCGTTCGACGAAATGCTCGAAGATTTCAAGGAAAGTCAACCCTCACTTCTTGCCAACGGCAAACGCATTCCATTGGATTGGACGCTGTATTATCTTCGTACGAAGGCTTTGACAAAGCCAATTGCAAAGGAAGAGCTGGCTTGGATATTGCTCAATTTCAACCAAAAGCGTGGCTATTACCAGTTGCGCGGGGAGGAAGACGAGGAAATACCAAGCAAGCGCGTGGAGTATCATGAACTAAAAGTAGTGTAGGTGGAAGCCACCGACGAAGGTAAGGGCGGCAACATTTGGTATAACGTGCTTTTGGAGAATGGTTGGGTTTATCGCAGGCAAAGTAAGTATCCGCTAGACAAGTGGCTGGGCCTTACGCTTCCGTTTATCGTTACTACCAATTTAGAGACAGATGGCGTTACACCCAAACGCGATAAAGATGGTAACGAGAAACGTTCGATTAGCTTGCCAAAAGAAGACGATTGGACGCTGCTTAAGAAACGTACCGAAGACCATTTGGAGAAATCGGGCTTAACTGTGGGCGCATTTATTTACCAACATCTTTTGGCGAACCCATCAGATAAGGTGCGTGGCCAATTGGTGCGTACCATCGACCGCAAATACTACAAGCGCGAGTTGCAAGCGATAATTGCCAAGCAAATGGAGTTTCATCCAGAATTGCGTGATGCCGAATTGCTGAAAGCATGTGCCGAGGAACTCTATCGGAACAACGGGGAACACCGCGCACAGCTCATGGCAAAAGACTTTAAGCACTTGCTTGTAGAAGACATTCTGTTTTATCAGCGTCCACTGAAAAGCAAAAAATCGCTTATCTCCAACTGCCCATACGAAATCCGCCAATATATTAATAAGGAAACGGGAGAAATAAAGGATGTGAATGTGAAGTGCATCGCCAAGTCTAACCCTTATTTTCAAGAGTTCAGACTATGGCAGTGGATAAGCAACCTTAGGCTTTTACGCCAAATAGACGGTCAGGACGTAACCGCAGACTACATAAAGGGCAACGGCGATAAGGAGCGATTGTTCGACCTGCTCAATAACCAAGGCGAAATAAAGCAAGAACACATCTTGCGTGACTTCTTGAAGTTGAAGAAACCCAAGGGTGGCGAGTTCCCCCTACGTTGGAACTATGTAGACGACAAGGTGTACCCTGCCAACGAAACGCGCCATGCCATGAACAGAGCCATTAAGGCCATGAACGCGGAGAAAGAGGAGAAAGAGGCGATTGGCCAGCTGCTTGTTCAGCCTGCCGTGGAGTATATGCTTTGGAACTTGCTCTACTCGATAACCGACCGCAACGAACTTACTAGTGCCTTGCGCCGTTTTGCCCTTGCACATGGCATTTCTTCTGTCGATGCCTTTGTGGAAGCTTTCTTGAAGGTGAAACCCTTTAAGAAAGAATATGGCGCCTACTCGGAGAAAGCAACGAAGAAACTGTTGCAAGTGATGCGCGTGGGCAAGTATTGGTGCGGAGACGAACTAGCCGACCCTGCTAAGCGGACCAAAGGCAATAAGCAAGCTGTGTACGACGAAATGGCTAATCGGGGCATCTGCAAGCAAACGTTGCAAAACATAGACAACATTATTGAAGAGAATATAGACGAACGATTGAAAGGTGCTCTTATTAATCCCCAAAGACCCTTAACGGCTTTGTCTCATTTCCAAGGTCTATCCGTTTCGGATGCTTGTTATGTGGTGTACGGCCGACATTCGGAAGTGGCCGAGATAGTGAAGTGGAAAGATGCAGGCGAGCTAAACACCTTCATCAACAACTTTAAGCAACATTCTATGCGCAACCCCATTGTGGAGCAATGTGTGCTAGAAACTTTACGTACAGTTCGCGATGTATGGAAACAGGAAGGGCAGATAGACGAGATACACGTTGAGCTTGGGCGTAATATGAAACGAACGGCCGAACAACGGGCGCGCGACACCCAGGCCATACAGCGCAACGAAAACACCAACATGCGCATAAGCTTGTTGCTTACCGAATTGAAGAACGACCCTAGCATCAGCGATGTTCGTCCTTATTCGCCTTCACAGCGCGAATTGCTCAAAATATACGAAGAGGGCGCATTAGAAACCTTAACCGATAAAGACGAAGACATCGCTAAGATTTCTCGCTTGGCGCAACCGTCTAGTAGCGAACTGCGGCGTTATAAGTTGTGGCTCGACCAAAAGTATGTGTCGCCATATACAGGTAGGCCCATCCCTTTGGCCAAGCTGTTTACCCCTGCTTACGAGATTGAGCACATTATACCGCAGAGTCGTTATTTCGACAATTCGTTCTCTAATAAGGTTATTTGTGAGGCCGAGGTAAATACACTCAAAAGTAACAATTTGGGTATGGAGTTTATTAAGAAATTCGGTGGAAAAACAAAGGGCATTCTTGACGAGGATGCCTACAAGCTGCATGTGATGACTAACTATGCCCACAACCCTGCTAAACGTAGCAAGCTGTTGATGGAAGACTTGCCCACGGATTTTAATTCGCGACAGCTGAACGACACACGCTATATCAGTAAAACGGTGATGGCCCTGCTTTCTAATGTGGTTAGAGAAGAAGGAGAACGAGAAACGCGTTCGAAACATGTGGTGGTGTGTACGGGCGGCGTTACCGATACGCTGAAAAAAGATTGGGGCTTGCACGATGTGTGGCACAATTTGGTTTATCCACGTTTCATTAGGCTTAACAATCTTACAGGTACTCAGAACTTTGGGTATTGGAGAGCGTTGGATGAGGAGAATAAAAAGCAAGGAGAAGATAGTAAGAAGGTGTTCCAAATCACTTTACCTCCTGAATGCCAACGCGGATCTGTGAAAAAACGTATCGACCATCGTCACCATGCTATGGATGCGCTGGTTATCGCCTGCGCATCGGCCGATATTGTTAATTATCTCAATAATCAATCGGCTGCCAGTCCCAATGCTCACCAAGACCTTCGCCGCCTGCTGTGCGACGTAAAACGCAGGATAAGAAAACCTTGGCCAACCTTTACGCAGGATGCCCAAGCGGCACTTGAAGACCTTGTTGTTAGCTTTAAGAATACGGTGCGCGTGGTGAATAAGGCCTCGAACACGTATCTCCGTTATGATAAGGATGGAAAGAAGAAACGATTTAAACAAGAGGGTGAGGGGCTGAAAGCCATCAGAAAACCCATGCACAAGGAAACGTACTACGGCGAGGTGAACCTTATCAGAAAAGAAATGCTGCCTTTGAAACGTGCTTTGGAGGATGTCAACGCCATTGTAGACAAGGAATTGCGTGCAAACATAAAAGCACTTCTGCGTGATGGCTTTAACCTCCAACAGGTCTTGGCCAACTTTAAAGCTAAGGACTTTAAGTTTAATAAGCGCGATATAAAGAAGGTGGAAGTGTATGTTAGTTCGGCAAAATCTACGCCAATGGTAGCCACGCGCAAACCGTTAGATACGTCATTCAATGCCAAACGCATAGCCGACATTACCGACACGGGTATTCAAAAGATTTTGCTAAACTATTTAAAGGCAAATGGTAATTCTCCCGAACAGGCCTTTACGCCCGAAGGTATTGCCTATTTGAACGAGCATATTGCCGAGTATAACAACGGGAAACCCCATCAACCCATATTGAAGGTGCGTGTATCGGAGGTTATGGGAGCTAAGTTTGCTGTGGGGCAGACGGGTTCGAAGAAAACCAAATTTGTTGAAGCGCAGTCTGGAACCAACCTTTATTTCGCCATTTATGAGGATAAGGACGGCAAACGGAACTTTGAAACGATTGCCCTTAACGTATCGGCCGAAAGGTTGAAAACGGGGCAAACGCCTGTTCCCGAAACCAATGGAGCGGGGATACCCCTTAAATTCTACCTCTCGCCGAACGACTTGGTGTATGTTCCCACAGACGAAGACCGCGCCGCAGCGCATCCCTCAATAGACAAACGGAGGATATATAAGATGGTGAGTGCAACGGATGTGAATTGTTTCTTCTTGCCATTCGAAGTAGCATCTACTATATATAATAAGGTGGAGTTCGAATCCATGAATAAAATGGGACGCGCAATAGACATCATGGAATATTCGGACAATTATGATGTTTCCACCATTAATAAACAAATGATAAAGGACGTATGCTGGAAGTTGGAAGTAGATCGACTTGGTAATATCACAAAAATTGTGAGGTAATGATTAAGAAGACACTCTGTTTCACCAATCCCGCCTATCTAAGTCTGCACCAATGCCAGTTAGTTATTCGTCTACCTGAGGTGGTGGAGAATGAAAATCTGAGCAACGTGCTGAAAGAACAGGCCGAGCGCACCATCCCTGTGGAAGACATTGGGGTGGTGGTGCTCGACCATCGGCGCATAACCATCACTTCGGGTGCGCTCGATGCCTTGCTCGAAAACAATTGTGCCGTGATAACCTGCAATGCACAAGGCCACCCCGTGGGCCTACTTCTGCCCCTTAGTGGCAATACCTTGCAAAGCGAACGCTTTCGAGAGCAGATCGCGTCTTCGTTGCCTTTGCGCAAACAGCTTTGGCAACAAACCATCAAACAGAAGATAACCAATCAAGCTGCAATTTTACGGAGCGTTACGGGTAACGACGAAAAGTGCATGCAGGTGTGGGCAGAACAGGTGCGAAGTGGCGACCCTGATAACATCGAGGCGCGTGCCGCAGCTCATTATTGGCAGCATCTTTTTCCCGAACTGCCGCATTTTGTTAGGGCACGCGAAGGCGAACCGCCCAACAATTTGCTAAATTACGGCTATGCCATTCTACGTGCTGTGGTGGCTAGGGCATTGGTTGGTAGTGGATTGTTGCCCACTTTGGGCATTCATCATCACAATCGCTACAATGCCTATTGCTTGGCCGACGACATTATGGAACCTTATCGACCCTATGTAGACCGCCTAGTGCTTAACATCATTCGCACAAATGCGCTGGTGGGTGAACTCACTCGCGAGTTGAAGTCGCAGTTGCTTGTTATTCCCACACTAGATGTGGTTGTTAATGGTAAACGAAGTCCGCTGATGATAGCCGTGCAGCAGACCACGGCCTCGCTCTATAAATGTTTTTCGGGCGAGCTGCGCCGTGTGAGTTATCCTGAAATGTAATTTGCTTATGTCAAACCTTAGCCGTCTTAATGAGTATCGTGTTATGTGGATATTGGTGTTTTTCGATCTCCCAACAGAAACGAAGAAGGATAAGAAAGCATACGTAGACTTTCGCAACCTTTTGCAGCGAGATGGGTTCACCATGTTTCAATTCTCCATCTACCTGCGGCATTGTGCTAGCATGGAGAATGCGGAAGTGCATATCAAACGGGTGAAAAAGTCGCTCCCCAAGTATGGCAAGGTTGGTGTTTTGTGTATAACAGATAAGCAATTCGACAACATTCAGCTCTTTTATGGCACTAAACCTCATAAGCCTAACGCACCTGGGCAACAGCTGGAATTGTTCTAACATACATATATATTATTAGAAAGAAGAAATCCCACTCCATGCGAGTGGGATTTCTTTTTGCAGTCTCATTTTTTTTATTTCTTAAATCTTCGTATCTGTTTGTAGTACAAATAGATATGGTATTTAAGTTGTTGGCGATACTGCAAATGTACGAGTTT
>NZ_KV815113.1:6508-6832 GCF_001814145.1 Prevotella sp. HMSC073D09
GCAAATGTACGAGTTTTCAAGCAAATCACAACCTCAAAAAAATAATTCTGTTCGTCTGCTTGGTTGTTGGCGATACTGCAAATGTACGAGTTTTCAAGCAAATCACAACTTACCTTATTCACAATTGTGGCATCAGTATGTTGTTGGCGATACTGCAAATGTACGAGTTTTCAAGCAAATCACAACTGACCATGTTGAGATTCAAGCTAGTGATTTGTTGTTGGCGATACTGCAAATGTACGAGTTTTCAAGCAAATCACAACTTGCAACCCGATGGCTCTACTGGTCACTTTGTTGTTGGCGATACTGCAAATGTACGAGTTT
>NZ_KV815113.1:6932-7408 GCF_001814145.1 Prevotella sp. HMSC073D09
GCAAATGTACGAGTTTTCAAGCAAATCACAACGATGCTTGTTTCTGGCATGATAATACTACAGTTGTTGGCGATACTGCAAATGTACGAGTTTTCAAGCAAATCACAACGGTTCGCCCAGAAGTATAATTCTGTTCGCGTTGTTGGCGATACTGCAAATGTACGAGTTTTCAAGCAAATCACAACTATTGAAAAAGTATCCGATATGTCTGAAGAGTTGTTGGCGATACTGCAAATGTACGAGTTTTCAAGCAAATCACAACTAGCGATTCAATACTATCAAACCCACATAAGTTGTTGGCGATACTGCAAATGTACGAGTTTTCAAGCAAATCACAACTAATTTGTTGCCTGAACAGCGTGATTTTTTGTTGTTGGCGATACTGCAAATGTACGAGTTTTCAAGCAAATCACAACTACTCAACGTACAATATCTTAGAGCCGCGGTTGTTGGCGATACTGCAAATGTACGAGTTT
>NZ_KV815113.1:7508-7827 GCF_001814145.1 Prevotella sp. HMSC073D09
GCAAATGTACGAGTTTTCAAGCAAATCACAACCCAATCAATGCACCAATTTTAAAGACAGAAGTTGTTGGCGATACTGCAAATGTACGAGTTTTCAAGCAAATCACAACTTTATTGCAAATATAGTTTTTTCATTTTATGTTGTTGGCGATACTGCAAATGTACGAGTTTTCAAGCAAATCACAACGACGTGCCGGTGGTATTGGACGAGTACAAGTTGTTGGCGATACTGCAAATGTACGAGTTTTCAAGCAAATCACAACTGTGGAACTTCAACAGAGTACATTTTTATGTTGTTGGCGATACTGCAAATGTACGAG
>NZ_KV815113.1:7927-8173 GCF_001814145.1 Prevotella sp. HMSC073D09
GCAAATGTACGAGTTTTCAAGCAAATCACAACACGTCCGTTTCGCAACTCAGATACTTCATTGTTGTTGGCGATACTGCAAATGTACGAGTTTTCAAGCAAATCACAACTTATACGACAAAGCTACTAGCCATTTACGGTTGTTGGCGATACTGCAAATGTACGAGTTTTCAAGCAAATCACAACTGATGCGGACAAGAATGCAAAAGAGGTCGGTTGTTGGCGATACTGCAAATGTACGAGTTTT
>NZ_KV815113.1:8273-18300 GCF_001814145.1 Prevotella sp. HMSC073D09
CAAATGTACGAGTTTTCAAGCAAATCACAACGGTAGTTTCGTTTGCAAAAACCGCCTTATAGTTGTTTGCGATACTGCAAATGTACGAGTTTTCAAGCAAACCACGACTAAAAGTTTGGTGGTGACGAATAAAGTTGTATCTTTGCAATGGTATCGGAGAGCCGGCTTGCCGTCTTCGGAACCTCCGATAACGTTAGGCTGAATGAGTCTAACGTTTTGTTTTACCCCATACGTTAGCAACTTATTCTTTCAGTCATACAAGTATGACACGCTCCTTTCCGCTTTGTGAAAGGGAACCATTAGCTGTTAGGTTGTTTGCGATACAGCATAACGTCACGACATCCACTCACTTAGTTTACCTCACGGCACCCAATAGCCTAGCAGCCATGTTCTTCTAATGATGGCCGCCTATTGTTTATAGCGATAAAAAACGTAGGTAGAAGAGCGGTGGTGCGACTACTTACCCGCAGCCTTAAAGCTCATATCTAGCCCCTTAACGCTGTGTGTAAGTGCCCCAAAAGAGATGAAGTCCACACCGGCCTGTGCATAGGGAATCATTGTTTCGAAAGTAATTCCGCCACTCGACTCCGTTTCACAGCGTCCGCCAACTATTTCAACCGCCTTGCGTGTAGCCTCAGGCGTGAAGTTGTCGAACATAATGCGGTCGCATCCTTCGTGCAGTGCCTCTTCCAGTTCCTTAAAGTTCCTTACCTCACATTCTATTTTCAGGTCGTCCTTGCCATTCTCCCTGCAATACCTCTTTGCCATCGAGATGGCATTATGCACGCCGCCGCAAAAGTCGATGTGGTTGTCTTTCAGGAGAATCATATCAAAAAGGCCAATGCGATGATTCATACCTCCGCCAATCTTTACCGCCTCCTTTTCCAGCATTCTCATGCCCGGCGTAGTTTTGCGTGTGTCTAGTACGCGTGTCTTAGTTCCCGCATCAATCAGCGCTTGTTGGTACTTGTGTGTCATGGTGGCAATGCCACTCATGCGCTGCAAGATGTTAAGCATAAGACGTTCCGTTTGCAACAGGCTCCGTGTCCTGCCTTTCACGCTCATTGCAATGTCGCCCGGTTTCACGTGCGCGCCGTCCTCTATATATATGTCTACTTGAAGTTCGGGGTCGAAGTTGTGGAAAACCTTCTTGGCAATCTCCACGCCAGCCAATATGCCCTCCTCCTTTATTAGCAATCTACTTTCGCCCGTGGCCTCAGCCGGTATACAACAAAGCGTGGTGTGGTCGCCGTCGCCGATATCTTCGCTAAAAGCAAGTTCGATAAGTCTGTCGTTAAGTTCTTCTACTGATAACATGATTAATCTTCAATTAAGTTTATAAGCCTAGGCGCTTGGACATTTCCAGCATTTTATGAATGGGCCTAATGGCCTTTTGTGCCACTTCGGGTTGTACCTCGATGGTAGGCCACTCGTACTTCAAACAATTATATAGTTTACTTAGTGTGATAAGTTTCATGAAGTTGCATTCGTTGCAGGCGCAGGTGCTGTCGTCGGGCGGAGCAGGGATAAAGGTTTTCTGCGGTGCCGACTTTTGCATCTCGGTCAGTATGCCGCTTTCGGTGGCCACGATAAACTCTTGTGCATCGTCTGCAATACTGTATTTCAATAGAGCTGCCGTACTTCCCACTTTATCGGCGATGTTGATGACGGGACCTTTACATTCGGGGTGGGCCAATATCTTGGCTCCAGGATGTTCTCTTTTCAATTGCAATATCTTCTCAACCGAAAACTTTTCGTGCACATGACAAGCACCATCCCACAACACCATCTGCCGACCAGTAAGTCCGTTAATGTAATTACCCAGGTTTCTGTCTGGCCCGAATATGATGGGCGCATCTTTCGGCAAAGCCTCTACTATTTGCTTGGCATTGCTGCTTGTTACCACAATGTCGGTTACCGCCTTGGTTCCTGCCGACGTGTTTACGTAACTTATCACCGTATGCCCAGGGTGGGCCTTAACAAACTGCTCGAAATCTTCGGCGGGACAACTCTCTGCCAACGAGCACGAGGCGTTCAGGTCTGGGATAAGTACGGTTTTCTCTGGGCAGAGAATCTTGTTTGTCTCGCCCATGAAGTGCACCCCGCACATAACGATGATGTCGGCATCTGTCGTTGCAGCCTTCTGTGCCAACGCCAAACTGTCTCCAATGAAGTCGGCCACCTCTTGTATTACGCCCTCTGTGTAATAATGCGCCATGATAAGCGCATTTTTTTCTTTGCACATCCTGCGTATTTCCGCTTTGATGTCTGTCTTTTCAGGAATGGGTTCGTCTATAAAACCCAGTTCCAACCATTTCTTGTCTACCATGTGTATATAGTTATAATGCGAGAAAACGCAATGATGTTTCTCAAACAATAATTCTTTTGTTTCCCCACCTGCTCATTGTTGGTCGTAGGCATGCTTGGGATAGTCCACCGTGTAATGCAGCCCTCTGCTCTCCTTCCGCTCTATGGCCTGCCTTGTTATCAGGTAGCCCACGTTTATCATGTTACGCAATTCGCAGATGTCTTTCGTTGCCGTAACCCGTTTAAACAGCTCTTCAGTTTCTTCGTACAGCAAGTCAAGTCTGTCCCATGCCCGTTTCAGTCGTAGGTTGCTCCGTACAATGCCAACATAGTTGCTCATAATCTCGCCAACCTCCCTCACGCTCTGAGTTATCAGCACGTGCTCTTCGTTGGTTAGGGTTCCTTCGTCGTTCCATTCAGGCACCTTTAAGTTAAAGTCGTAGTTGTCTACCGTAAGGAGCGCGTGTTCTGCGGCCGACTGGGCATAGACCACAGCCTCAATCAGCGAGTTGCTGGCAAGGCGATTTCCTCCGTGCAAGCCCGTGCACGAACATTCGCCTACGGCATAAAGGCGGCTGATAGAACTTTCCCCATTCAGGTCTACCTTAATTCCGCCGCACATATAGTGTGCGCTAGGGCATACGGGTATGTATTGTTTTGTGATGTCGATGCCCATGCTAAGGCACTTTTCGTAGATATGTGGAAAATGCCGTTTCGTTTCTTCGGCATCTTTGTGTGTCAAGTCTAGGCACACATAGTCCAGTCCGTGAATCTTCATTTCGTGGTCGATGGCTCGCGCCACGATGTCTCTCGGTGCAAGCGAAAGTCGTTTGTCGTATTTCTGCATAAACTCCTTTCCATTCGGCAGTCTAAGCACGGCCCCATAGCCACGCATGGCCTCGGTGATGAGGAACGCCGGATGTGTTTCGGATGGATTGTATAGAACAGTAGGGTGGAACTGCACAAACTCCATGTCCTTTACGGTGGCCTTAGCGCGATAGGCCATAGCAATTCCGTCTCCCGTAGCAATCACGGGGTTCGACGTCATGGCGTAAACCGCACCCACACCGCCAGTTGCCATAAGCGTAACCTTACTTAAAAAGGTGTCTACCTTTTGTGTTTCGGGGTTAAGGATGTATGCGCCGTAGCATTCAATGTCGGGTGTTTTGCGTGTAACCTGTACGCCCAAGTGATGTTGCGTGATAATCTCAACGGCATAATGGTTTTCCAAAACGGTAATATTCTCGTTCTTCCTCACGGCCGCCATCAGTCCGCGTTGTATTTCGAACCCGGTATCGTCGGCATGGTGCAGAATACGGAAGTCGCTGTGTCCACCTTCGCGGTGCAAATCGTACTCTCCTTTTCCGTTCTTATCAAATTCCACACCCCATTGCACAAGCGCTTTGATGGCGTTGGGCGCATTGCACACAACGTGTTTCACGGCGGCCAAGTCCGAAATATAGTCGCCTGCGATTATCGTATCGTTGATGTGCTTTTCAAAATTGTCTACGTCTAGGTTGGTTACGGCGGCCACTCCGCCCTGCGCTTTGGCTGTGTTAGCCTCGTCCAAAGTGGTTTTGCACACAAGGGCAACCTTCCCTTTTCCGCTTTTTGCCACACTCAGTGCGTAACTCATGCCTGCTATGCCACCACCGATAACAAGGAAGTCGAACTTTTGTATCATAAACGTCTTATTCTGATATTAATCAAATAGTCGATGCAAAGGTAATAAAAAGCTATAAGTTAGAGCAAGAAAGTTTAATATAATCCCTCTCCATTTTTTTCTTTTAGGCAGAGTCTAAAAATCACCACCATTATGCAGGCAAACTCATCTACCGACTATCCGACATTAACCGACTTCTGCAAGAAAACTATGTGAAACGTAATACTCCATAGCTTGTTCTACATTACCGTTACATACGTAAAAGTGGACTATGCCATTAGCAAATAGGACTCACTGACAACAATCAGCCATAAAGTTTGACGATGGATTCCCAATATTGTAACCTTGTAAAGCCCAAAAGAGAATCGAACTCACATAGTCTGTTATCTATGAAAAAGGCTTAACACCATTGAAATGACGATTCCCATAATGGAGGTTTCTTGTCAAGAGTTCCATTATGGGGTATTCCCTTCTAAGCTGAAAACAGCTTATACACATCACTGTCTTCTCCATTTAGTTGAGGTCAAGATTGGGAACAAGTAATGTGCCCTTCGTTTTTTGTACACGTCCTCTAAAGAGATATTCCTATTTCTCGTTACTGCTGCTCATTTTATAAATACTTATCAAGTATTGTCTGTTTCTCACTCGCTGCATTTTCTATTAATGTGCGAGCTTTAGTAATCTCTAATTCTAATACTTCTATCTGGGACACGATACGTTTCTGTTCATCAATGTGAGGCATCGGAATCTTGTACTTCATTATATCTTCCTTATTCCCTCGCGGCATCTTAATACCCTTTTTGCCCTCCATTACATAGTCAAAGAAAGTATCTCTACGAATCATATAGAAAATGTACTTAGGAAGATATTTACTTATGTTAGCAGACCGAAGCACGAGAACATCTTTTGAACATCCGCCCTCCTTGTCAGCAAACCAAATCTTCTTAAGATATGGACGAATATTTGAAATCAATATATCCTCTAGCTTATATTCGGTGATAGATGATATATTTGCAACCCCTTTAAATGGAAGAACGCCCAACTTATTCTGAAGCATATTGTCTGTTGTAATATATGTTTCAGACTCTATGTCACTATATTTAATGGACTTAGTAGCAAATGGAGCAACAATATTTAGCGTACTATCTGCAAAATTTAATGAGGATAGCAAGTTCTCTATGTCAGTTTCACACTCATTAATCCGTAGCATAGCATCCAAAACAGATTTATCAACCTTGCCAATCTCTTCCACAATCTGTTTTTGAACATCAATAGGCGGAACTGGCACTTTTATTAGAGCTATAGATTGTGATAAATTCTGGATATTGTTACCGCTACTCTCGTCTCTTATTATTTGTCTATATAAGGCACTATTTAATACTGTATAAAGAAATTTCGGAAGTATCCTATCGGAATAAGCCCTAATTATACCCATAAAGCCACCTGCATAGAATGATGTATCCTTATCAATAAAAGTGATCTTGCCCACATGAGCCTTGCTACCACTAGAAAAACAAACGAAACTATCATTCTTTCTCAGCACCTTGTCTAAATCAAGTTTTTTGTTAGGCTGGAGGTAAATTAGTTTATTGATTTCCAAATGACCTGACAATGTTACATTATCTGCAGTTAACACAACATTGTTTGTTACTTCCTGAACTTGGTCTTCTTTTGCATAAGTAACACCACGGATTACCTTGGCTAATCCCTCAATTGATTCTAATGGAAAATTACTATTTATTGTTACTTTTTTTTTTGCTACAATCGAGATGCCTTTTTCAAATACACTTCTATTAAAAGCAAGCATATCAATTAAGGATATACGACTAATATGTGATTGCATACCCTCTGCTATCGGTGATGTGAAATCTCCTTTGAAAGCTCTATACACATAAGTGCTTGCCTTATCAGGATTGTCATAACTATTCGCATCGAAGAGTTGAGTACATTCATCAATGTTCTTCCCTCTCTGGATAGCGTGGATGCCCTCGTTGCCTCTACGATTTGAAAACTCATAACCTAAGAATCGCTTTTCAATATCCTTCTCTCCACTCTTAATAATAACAACCTTTTGAGGATATGCCAGTATGAAATACAAAAGTTTTTCAGCTTCAATACTTAGTATCGCCTCATATAACTGCGCATCAGTCTTTGCAGAGATTTTCTTTTTATACTCTGCATATATTTCGTGTGCCTTTACTTTGTCATTAGGTGATTTCTGCAGTAATGTGACATAATCGGCATAATCAAGTTCCTCCCATACATGAGCAACATATTCTGAGGCTGGAGTTTCTATGCCGTTGATAGTAACATCATTTAAGGTACGCAAATAATTATCAACTGCAACCTTTGTATTGGTTGCAAAATAATTATCTCTACGACGAAGGAACAGAACAACCGTATTTGTATTGGTAGCCATAAAGGTATTGCTACCCAATTCTGCTATTGCAACAATATCAAAGTATTGTAATATAATCTCACGAGCCTTAGTGTACACACCTGAATTACTCAATATAGAACTTGGTAGAATAACCCCTGCTATACCACCCTCTTTAAGTAGTTGCTTTGTTCGCTCAACAAACAGACACTCTATTTCAGAACTGTTGTCTGTTAGTGAATTATACAATTCAAAATCTTGGTCCGTATAGTAGTCGCGAGTTGTCTGACGGAATGATGAAACAGAATACGGAGGATTGCTCAATACAATATCAAACTGCTGATTATCCTTTTGTCCGTCATTTGTTTGCTTGCGTAGTTTTCCCTTATACTCTTTGTTATTGCAGAAATTGGCAAGACCATCACTTAAGATAACATTCGCCAAACCGTCACCATGCAAATAGCATCCTACCTTACCAACTTTTACAAGTCGGTAATCCTTTTCGATGCCATATACATAGTCTGTTGCCCAATCAAAATGGCAGTTCTGCCAATTGATAAGGTGCTTTCTTGTCTCTTCAATATATTTGGAAGTGTCACAGTTGTTTATGATGTCCTGTATTTCGTGCATAAACTCTGTGATAAAGTGTCCGCTACCTGCTGCATAGTCAATCATATATGGCAGGATTTCCCCATCCTTGCGAGAAAGCTTCTCTGCCATAATAGAATCCAAAGGAAGACTCTTGATAATAAATTGTGCAATTGGGACAGGCGTAAAGTATTGCCCAGCCTCTTGTTTGAGACCAGTAGTAAGTAACAATTCAAAGAAGTCGGATAGATATTGTTGTCGTTTATTATAGCGAATTCTATACCCTTGAATCAACTCCACAACCTCTTTTACAACCTTTGCATTTTCTTCAAAAGATGCATTGTCATATACTTCCTTAATAGCAAACTCATTATTTTTTTCAAGACGGAGTTTGTTCACCTCTTTCAAAAGATACTGCTTAGTGTCTTCGCTTAGTTCGGTACAACGTTTGGAGAAATCCTCATTATTGAAGTCGCTGACAGTTCTTTCTAAGAACTTTTTCATTCCCTTGCCATAGAGGTCTGTCAAACGAAGTTGGAAATCAACGTGATTATCTCGCCCTTCAAACCATTGGAACTTTAACTCTTCTTTCTTACCTGTAGTCGTTTCATCATAGACCTTGCACAAAAATAGTGTAAATATCTTGTTGAATGCATTACCCTTGTCGGATACTACATTATGACGTAGTATTTCAAGGAAACGATTAAAGATAAAGCTTGAATCCTCTGCCTTTATTTCTTTCAATTGTTCCTTTGTTAATGCTTTGCTTTGGAAGTTATATGGTTGTACCCAAGAATCAAAGATTCCATTATCCTTAGTGAGTTTATTCCATTTTTCATAAATGTCCTTTACATCACCATTACGATAATCATCTTCAATCTTTATTATTTCATTAACATATACAAATTTGCTCCCTTTCAATTCTGATGCATAAAGCATTACGACGTCAGCCTTGCCACCAGATAATTGGAAATAAGTAAATAATTGACCTCCATCCTTATGGATTTTAGCCGATTCCCTATTGTACTCCTTACCATAAGTTTTACACTCAATAAGCATATATGGAGTGCCGTCTTCACGATTAACACAAATATCTAATCGTCCTGAAGTGCCATGTCCTGAAGGCCAAGTCTTTTCAAGAATAATATTCTGAGGTTTATATCCTTTGATTAGTAATCTATCAACACATTCAAGCACTACAAAATTTTCAGGCTGTGAAAAATTTTGTGTAGTTCTACTTTCGGCTACAATACTATTGCCATAATTAATACCCTGTTTTTCAAAATCAATTTCTATGGCATAATCACCATATATTTTATGGCAAATGCCATTTGTTCCGTTTTTTGGAACAAATCCCAAAGCTGCAATATATTTCTTTATATCCATAGTCTCCATATTCTATTTGTAAGATTAAGAAAGCCAAAAATGACTCCTTTTTGTTTTGATTTAAACCCTTTGTTGAGGAAAGGGGGCAAAGGAATCCTTTCCCCTTTCTTTCATCACGACACGAAACGCTAATTCTGCAATCTTTGTTTCAGAAAAGAGACTAAGGTCGTGCTCTAACCCTTTTGCTATATCTATTAGCTTCATTGTATATTTTTATTAGGAACTAATAAATCTCTAACATCCACATCCAAAATATAGGCTATCTGATATAGTGTGGGAATTGAGGGCTGATGCTTATTTGCAACATAAAGATTAACCATATTGAAACTCTTGCCCAATCAAGCTGATAGTTTCGTTTGGCTCATTCCTTTTTCTTTCAAAACTTCTCTTGTTCATATAGCCCCCATAAAACCATACTTTACGATTGCAAATATACGCAATATTATTGTGTAGTCTGCACAAATTCAGTTTTATTTTCTCCTAGTCTTGCATTTTTCTATCAACCTGTCCATATTCCTTGCAATCTTTTGGTCGGTGATTTGGACGTAGATTTGTGTACTGGCAATGGCGGAGTGCCCCCTCATCCAGCAATGGGAATGACAAGTGCTTTGCCACATCGCCTTTGTTTAGGAAACGAGGTTTACGCTCCACGGTTTCAAACTTCACATCTTCAAATGGATTAAAGTGTATTCTCCCCTGACTGACGGTTCGATATATCAACCGACTCAACCAACAGAGATTTTACCCCTCTGTGCAAACCATAGAGATATGGTGCAAATACCTCTCATTCCCATCCACTTACATTCAATCATCACCCTAATACCTTTTCCTCTGATAGTTCCATATCATTTTTTCTTTTAGGCAGATTCTAAAAATTACCTCCATTGTATTCTTAAAATATGCCTTTACCAAGAAACAACGAAAATCCAAACAAAGGGCATCGGACTAAAAGTAAAAAAGCAGACTAGCTAAGCTCTTGCGCCATAACAAAGCCACGAGCAGTTAAGCCAATCGCAGCACAACAACGCATGCGAATTGGGTGGATATGTGTTGTTTGCCATACAGCAAAACCGCGTTTTTTACTATTCAACTTACATATTCAATAATTCATGAACTCAATAACTCACGAACTTGAGATTTTGCGATATATTTTACAGAATACACGTCGCCTCTCACTCCCTTCTAGCGAAAAAAAAGCCCAAAAGCATTCAAATTGGCATTATTTTCAGCCTTACACATTTCTTTTTCTGTCCGTTTTTTGCATATTACCTGCATTTTTGTATCATTTTGCCTTTCTAGTTTGGTTGCCGGCTCGTAATTTTCCAACACCAATTACGCGCTTTTTGGCCCTAAAACCCGACTTTTTAGTGGCCAATTTGCCCTTTTTAGCCATGTGTTTCATGGTTTGGAAAGGGTTTGTTTATACAATCGTAGTGGATATTTATGCTTTCCATCTCACATCTAGCAGCATTTCGCACTGCATTTAGCGGTATTTTGACTTGCATTTAGCACCATTTCACCTTGCGTTTAGCATCAAAACGCACTGCGTTTTGCACCATATTGCGCTGTGTTTTGCACCATATTGCCCTATATTTTGCTGCAAATAGCCCCAAAATGGGTGCAAATGACGGTTGTTTTAAATAAAAATTCATTTTGCCAGCATCGCATGTTGACCCCTTTTTGCCTCAAAACAAACCTTCGCGAGA
>NZ_KV815113.1:18400-48963 GCF_001814145.1 Prevotella sp. HMSC073D09
GCGGCCTGGTTGGAGTTTGGTGGATAAAAAGGCAGCCATAATGTTAAAATCTTTGCTGAAAAACGGACAAAAGGTGGCGAGTTGGCAAGTTGACGAGTAGAGGGGTTTACAAGTTGGCGGTATGCCGAAGTGGACTGTTCTGTTTCTCCACATGTGATAAGAAATGTTGTTAAACGTTTGGAAGATTACGCTTTTTTTACGAAATTTGCCATCATCTGTGCGCAACTCCGTAGGAAGTACGCTTTATGCCCGGCACATGTCGCGGCACGATAGGAGGTCGAACTGATGGGGCAAGTGCATCGATACTGTTTAAAATAAGCTTTTCATGCGATAAACATACACCATGTTGGAAATAGAAAACCTCTCATTTGCATATCGGAAATCGGGGAATGTCATCTTCAGCAACTTCTCCACGCGTTTTTCACCAGGCCATATTTACGGCTTGTTAGGCCCCAATGGGGCAGGTAAAACCACCTTGCTATACCTCATGTCGGGCTTGCTGAGGCCCGACGAGGGACAAGTTACGTTCAACGACATCAACGTGAGGTGGCGAAAACCATCAACCACTTCCGACATCTTCATCGTTCCCGACGAGTACGAACTGCCGCGCGTGTCGCTCTCAGAGTACATTCGCGTTAACAGCGTGTTCTATCCCCGTTTCTCTCACGACGATTTGCAGCGCTATCTAGATGTGTTTGGCATGACCGAAGACACGCACTTAGGCAACCTTTCGTTGGGACAAGGCAAGAAAGTGTTCATGAGTTTTGCCATGGCTACACACACGCGCGTGCTGCTAATGGACGAACCCACCAATGGATTGGACATTCCTGGTAAGGCCCAGTTTAGAAAATTCCTTACCGAGGGGCGCACGCCTGAGAGCATTTTCGTGGTTTCTACACACCAAGTGAAGGACATTGAACAGGTGCTAGACCACATTGTGATGTTCGACAACAGCAAGATATTGGCCAATGCCGACATGAAGAGCATCTTCCCCGATGGAAAGATAGACCTTGAACGCTATTTTAACGAGCGCATGAACCAACAAACGGCCGAATAAGGAGGAGTAGTAGTATGAACGACAACTTTAACGCGTCGCGCTTTTGGGCCTATCTCACTAAGCTGCTGGTAGAACGTTGGCGCACCAATCTTTTGCGCTTGGGCATCCTCTTTGGCTGCCTGTTGATAATAGAATTGTGGATGGCCTCGGTGTCGTATGATAGGGATGAAACGTCTTACGATAGGGCGGCGGGAATTCTTTTACCCATTTTCTCGATTATCCTGCTGGTTTCCGGTTGCTTTTTCGCCTCCGAAATGCTCAGTGGCGCGCGTAGGAAAGCCGAACGTATTGGGGCGTTGACCTTTCCTGTAACGCCTTTTGAAAACTGGCTTGCACGCTGGACAATCTCCATACCGCTTTATTTGGTGTGTTTCTTGGTGTGCATGTATGTGGCCGATGCCTTTCGCGTGGCGTTTTTCTCGGCCATATATCCCAAAACGCCCATTGAGTTTATCTCCATTTGGAGGAGAGAAGACTATGACGGGGAGGTGTTTCTCAATGCTTGGCTCATGTACTTTTGGTGTACTGCCGTTTACGCCTTGGGCAGCATTCTCTTTGTAAAGCGCTCTATACTAAAAACCACGCTAACCCTTTTCATCCTCTTTTGGATTACGGCCTTCGTGGTGCTTGGTCTCGTGATGGTTTCTAGCGGCAACTATAATAATATTTTTGAAAGCGTGCTAGTAGCCTATGGCTGGGTTTCTGTTCTGTTTCTTTGGTGGCTTTCTTATAGTTGTTTTAAAGAGATGGAGGTGGTAGACGATTTCTCGTTCAACGGGTCTAAGGCTTGGGTGGTGGGCTATTGTATGGTGTCGGTATTGTTCATAAGCATTTGTTCAATGTTTGATAAGTCGGCATTAGATGCCGTGGGACAGCACTCAGTAGACGAAACGGCCATCTTCTTGGAGCGAACCGTCGAGAAACGAATTGCTCCCATATCGGTAGTTCAGTTTGAAGACTCGTCTTGTACGGACTTGGCCGACGAATATAACCTTACTCTCGCCGTGGAAGTGAACTATGTTAGCGATGCGTCCAAATGTTCGGTAATTTATCCGGAGCAGGTTATACAAGTGAGGCAGCAGGGCGACACCTTATATTATACGTACAATCCCGAACTATATAAGCGCGATATGGCGGATATGAACTTTGTAAATGGACCCGACGGCATGGCCGATGCTAGTTCTGCTTGCTACGAGGGGAAGATTAACTACCAAATTAAGGGGGCCGACGGAAAGGTGCGTACGGCCGTTGACCAACATTATCGTGACGGAAATAAGGTGCGAATTGTGATAAACACGCTGCCGGGGAACCTTGCGGTTAGGCAAACAAGTAGGCAAAGCACCTTGATTGGCGCAGGTAAAACCAAAGCCGTTAGTGTTGAAGGCGGTTTTAGTTTGGAACTAGACTCTTTGTCGCATATCGATGCTTTGTCGGTGATGGGGCCGCGAGTTTTCAGAATAGGGACTGCACATGTAAACAGCCTGGTTGTTACGCTTGTCGAAAGAGAGGATGGTGTAGGTGAAATGCAAACCGAGTTCAATACCGATTATCCTGCGGTTATAAACCATGTGTTGATAAAGGGAGTGGGCAAAATGAGCGGATTGAGCAAGATGTCGTGCAAGCGCATTGAGTTGTTGCCCGATACGGTTGGCAGTATTACGTTGGAAGTGAAGGACGTGAAACGCAAGATGGTGTTGGAATAGCGTGACGACCATGCATGGATAACCCGCCAAACTGCAGTCCAACCGCAACGAATGGTGGTAGAATGGCATGACGACCATGCGCGGAAAGCCTCTGCGCCAGTGATGAACGCGCCCATTTTGCATGCAAGGTGGATATGCTTTTGCCGTGCAACGTAGGGTAATTAACCACTCGTGGCAGCATAGTAGCCTTGTTTCGAGGTGGAACAACGTGCAAGCGCATGTGGGGTGAGCGCGTTCGTAACCTCTTTTCCGTGGGCAATGCCACTTCAAGTATTATTGCCGAACACGGCATTCTCTCAAAAAAAGATACAGAACAACAATGAGCAGCATGAACGATAATTTCAGCTTTAACCGCTTTTGGGCCTACTTTACTAAACTGCTGGTAGAACGCTGGCAAGCCAACAGAATGCGCCTGGCCATACTCTTTGGGAGCATAGCCATGATAGAGTTGTGGATAGCTTTTGCTACATATAGCAAAAGCTCGTCTAGCACCGACAAGGCAGTGGATATTCTTCTTGTTGTTTTTGTCATCGCCCTTTTCATATTGGGAGCTATGTCAGCATCCGAAATGCTGAGTGGTGCGCAACGAAAAGCTGAACAGATAAGCGCGCTGACGTTCCCTGTAACGCCTTTTGAGAACTGGCTTGCACGTTGGATAATCTGCCTTCCCCTCTTTTTGGTGTGTTTCTTGGTATGTTTGTATTTGGCAGATGGCCTTCGTGTGCTCCTTTTCGGGATGCTATACCCCCAAATAGAACTCAAATTCATACCGCTGTGGGGCGACTCGGAGTCGACTTATAATTTCGCAGCTGCTATTTGGTTGAGTTATTTTGCGTGTACGGCCATTTATTCCTTGGGTAGCGTTTTCTTTGTTAAGCGCGCCTTGCTCAAAACCACGCTTTCCCTCTTCTTACTTTATTGGATTGTGGGCTTTCTGCCCTTTTTCTTTATCTTCAAGCATTCTATACTTACAAGTCCATACGGCGAGCCGCTTTTAACTTGGTACGCTTGGCTTTCAGTCTTATTTGTTTGGTGGCTGTCTTACCAGTGTTTCAAGGATATGGAGGTGGTAGATAGTGCTGCTCTCACACGTACGAAGCTCTGGGTGGTGGGTTATTTTGTCTTAACTTTTTTGCTGCTGTGTGCCGGGGCACTGCTTCCTTTTTCGCAAAACGATAAGGCGACGGACATTGTTGAGGATAGAATTTTTGTTTATTTGGACCGAACAACCGAAAAACGCATTGCACCTGTGTCGATAATCATGTATGATGCTACAAACAGAGCAGATAAAAACATTGGCAGTTCCCTTCGCCTGGCGGTGGAGGTCAATGTCGTTAGCAATGCTTCGCAGTGTTCTGTTATTTATCCTGAGCAGTTAATAACAGTGAAACAAAAGGGCGACACCTTATATTACGCGCTTTCCGACTCGTTAGAAGATGATGATTTCTCTCGTCTAGAATGTTTAAATGGTCCTGACGGTGATGCTAATTCTAGGGAGGCTGGCGATATAGGCCAGATGCCATACCTTATTAAAGGGGCCGATGGAAAGGTGCGTACAGCCATAGACCAGAATTACACCAACGACAAGAAGGTGCGAATAATAGTGAATACTTTGCCTGGACCATTGCTGGTTAAGCAATGGGGCCGTCAAAGAACATTGTTGGGTGCAGGAGATATGAAAAATGTGACGGTGGAAGGTGGCGAAGAATTGATACTAACTTCAAAGGTAAGGGTAGACAACTTGACGGTAAAGGGTAAGTCTTCGATCGATTTTGGTGATGCCTACGTCAATAAGATGGTGCTGAAATCCATTGGCGACGATGAATACAACAGGCCTATGAATGTCAATTTGAAAGCAGGCAATAAGGGGTTGGTAAACCTCATGGTGATAAATAGTTCGGCAAGTGTGGATGGTTTGACCGATGTTCGTTGCAAACGTATAGAACTAACACCCGCAAAAGACAGTAAAATGGATCTGGAAATTAGGGGGATATGGCACAAAACGGTGATACAAGGTAATGAGTGATGTTGTTGGAAACATCTTTGTAGGGCACTTGCAAACTGTTTGGACAAGCCTTTTAGGGGGGGCTGCCTATCGCCATGCAGCGGGCAAGGATGTTGTGTTTGCCTGCTTTCTGCATGTCTTCGTGGGCTGGAATTTTGCCTTGATGTATGTCGGCTCGTTACAAAAAACAACGGCCAACGGTTGTGTGGGTGCTGTTAATTGATTACCTTTGTACTTCACGAAACGAAAAATCGAGGCCCTCTCCCAATGCCTTTAATCGTGGAACGGCAATAGGCAGGGTGGCGAAAAGGAAATTAGAAACATGAAGAATTTAGATTGGGCAGGTTTGAATTTTGGCTATATTCCAACCGACTACAACGTGCGGTGTTATTACCGCGATGGGAAATGGGGCGAGATAGAGACCTGTTCTGACGAGTATTTAAAGCTACACATGGCAGCAACATGCCTACACTACGGGCAAGAAGCCTTCGAAGGATTGAAGGCTTATCGCTGTCCCGACGGCAAAGTGCGCGTGTTCAGAATGGGCGAGAATGCTGTTCGTTTGCAAGAAACGTGTAAAGGCATCATGATGCCCATGGTTCCGGTAGCCCTTTTCGAAGAGATGGTAACCAAGGTGATACGCCTTAACCAAGACTATATCCCCACTTACGAGAGCAAGGCCGCACTATACATCCGCCCCTTACTCATCGGCACCAGTGCCCAAGTGGGCGTTAAGCCAGCCGAAGAATACCTCTTCCTGATCTTCGTAACACCCGTTGGCCCTTACTTTAAGGGTGGTTTCTCAACCAATCCCTATGTCATCATACGCAGTTTCGACCGTTCGGCACCTCTCGGAACGGGCATGTACAAGGTTGGGGGCAACTATGCGGCCTCACTTCGTGCCAACGCCTTGGCTCACGAGAAAGGTTATGCCAGCGAGTTTTACCTCGATGCGAAAGAGAAGAAGTATGTTGACGAATGTGGAGCAGCCAACTTTTTCGCCATTAAAGGCAATAAGTACGTTACCCCTAAATCAACATCCATCTTGCCAAGCATCACCAACGATAGTTTGATGCAGTTGGCACGCGATTTGGGAATGGAAGTGGAACGTAGACCCATTCCCGAAGAAGAATTGTCTACCTTCGAAGAGGCTGGGGCGTGCGGAACGGCTGCCGTAATCAGTCCTATCTCTTATCTCGACGACATGGAGACGGGCCAACGCTATACATTTAGTGCCGATGGTAAGCCAGGGCCAGTGTCTACGCGACTTTACAACCTACTGCGCAACATACAATATGGTATCGAAGAGGATAAGCATGGGTGGACAACGGTTGTGATAGAGTAGTGGCAGACATTGCAGGAAAGAAACAAACGAAGGTACAAAAGAGATAAAATAAAGCTGGCTAGTTCAGTAACACGGCATATTTTGAGCATGCTTGGAAGTGTGTTCGTTGCGCAGCGATACGCTTTCAAGCTATGCCGCAACTGCGTTAAACCCATTTCACCCAATCAGTATGAGCAAAGGAAAACTAGAAAAATTCGCCGAAATGGAAACGTTTAGCAACGTTTTCCAATATCCCTATTCAGTAATAGAGAGCACGCCCTTCGCCATGCGTGGGCAATGGCGGCGCGATTACTTCCATAACGACAACCCCATTGTGCTTGAATTGGGTTGCGGAAAGGGCGAATATACCATAGAATTGGCCAAACTATACCCCGAAATCAACTTTATTGGGGTGGACATAAAGGGTGCTCGGATGTGGAAAGGTGCAAAAATGGCGTTGGAACAGGGGCTGAAAAACGTGGCTTTCTTGCGTACCAACATCGAGATTATCGACCGTTTCTTTGCTCCTGATGAGGTGCAGGAGCTGTGGTTGACGTTTAGCGACCCACAGATGAAGAATGTACACAAGCGACTTACGAGCACTTTCTTCCTCGAACGCTATCGCCGTTTCTTGGAAAACAAGGGTGTTGTGCACCTCAAAACCGACTCGAACTTCCTTTTTACCTATACCACGCACGTGGTTTCGGTCAACAAACTCAACCTGTTGTTTCGCACCGAAGACCTTTATAACACCTCTGGCATCGACGAACAAACGGCTAAAATCCTGTCTATCCAAACTTATTACGAGAGTATGTGGATAGAACGAGGGCTCAACATCAGGTATATGAAGTTTGAATTGCCCCACGAAGGCACGCTGATTGAACCCGATGTGGAAATTCCTCTCGACGAATATCGCAGCTATCATCGCAACAAACGAAGTTCGCTTGATGCTCGGAAATAAATAAGGCCCTCCCCTTAGGCCTGCTCTAAGATGGAGCGGGTGTGGGAAAGTAGCCCGACTTTAGCTCTCTTTTGGGGTAGAACAAGTGCAAAGAAAGGCCTCACCCCCAGCCCCTCTCCAAGGGGAGAGGGGATGATGTGCTTTGCCGTTGTATCGCATTTTGGCATAAACCACGCGTTTACAAGTTTGTTTTCAATCTCCTTTTAAAGACATTGCACCAACATATAGCTGTTTTAGTGCCTTTCTCCGTATTCTTTTTTGCCTTTTCTTACGAGTTGTTTGAAACAACAAACACCCCCTAATTCCTTAGGTATATCCTCTAAAAAATGTACTTTCCAGTCATTTTTATCCTCTAAGAAGTGTAGCGATTGGCCATTTCTGTCCGATAAAAAGTGTGAAATTGTTTTTCTTTATGCCAGGAGAACAGCACGGTTCTAGTGTATGGTAGACGATGAAGAGAACATGTGATGTGGGCTAATGGTTATGCTATTCTGGTCTATCTCATTCCATTGGCTTACCTGAACACCCTTTTGTTCACTTCTCGTGTGCGCATTCCTCCGTATTACGAAGTGCTGTTGAATTGGCAAGTCAAGCCTTAAAACCGCATAAAATATCGCAGAATATGTAGTTGAGAATGCATTATTTTCACTACCTTTGCATGATAACAAGACGGGAAACGCGAACAAAAAACGACACAAGGCCGACGAAATTATACAAAGAACATACGAATTTATACAAAGAACATAGACAAAAACAAGAACATTATGAAAGATTTAAAAGGAACAAAAACAGAGAAAAACCTGCAAGAGGCATTTGCAGGCGAGTGTATGGCACGCACCAAGTACACCTTCTTCGCATCGAAAGCAAAGAAAGATGGGTTCGAACAGATTGCGGCCATCTTCGAAGAGACGGCTCACAACGAGAAAGAACATGCCGAGTTGTGGTATAAGTACCTGCATGGCGGCGAGATTGGCAACACCAGCGAGAACTTGAAGATTGCCGCCGAAGGCGAAAACTACGAGTGGACCGACATGTACGACCGTATGGCGAAGGAGGCCGAGGAAGAAGGTTTCAAGGAAATTGCCATTAAGTTTAGAAAGGTTGGCGAGATTGAAAAGACCCACGAGGCACGTTATCGCAAGCTGTTGAAGAACATTGAGGACGCGTTGGTGTTCTCGCGCGACGGCGATTGCATCTGGGTATGCCGCAACTGCGGACATGTGGTAGTTGGAAAGAAAGCTCCGCAGGTGTGTCCCGTTTGCTTGCATGCCCAATCTTTCTTCGAATTGAAGGCTGAAAACTTCTAAAAGTGAAAAGGCTTTTAAAGGTGAAAGGGTGAAAAGATAGCTGCGCCTTTTAAAGGTGAAAGAGTGAAAAGGTGAAAAGATGAAAAGATGGCTGCGCCTAGTACTCGTCGACTCGTCAGCTCGTTAACTCGTTAACTTGCCAACCCGTCAACTCGTCAACTTGTTAACTTGTCACCTTGTTAACTCCTTAGAGAAGTCTCTTTCCCTGCACTAAATTTTACTAAAAACGCTGTCCAACTTTACGCGGACAGCGTTTTTTTGTACCTTTGCATACATGAACGAATACGCAAACATCATCGCAACGAGCCTTGAACTAAACCAAACCAAAGTGGCAAACACCCTCGCACTGCTCGACGAGGGCTGTACCATCCCGTTTATCAGCCGTTATCGTAAAGAGAAAACAGGCGGATTAGACGAGGTGCAGATTGCTAATATCAGCCAATGGAAAGACAAACTCACCGAACTTGCAAAGCGCAAGGAAACCATTTGCAAAACCATCGACGAGCTGGGCAAGCTTACTCCCGAACTGAAAAGCCGTATCGACAACACTTGGGACAGCACCACGCTCGAAGATATATACCTGCCTTATAAGCCCAAACGCCGTACTCGCGCGCAGGTGGCACGCCAACAGGGGCTCGAACCCTTGGCGCAAACCATCTTGTTGCAACGCGAACCCAATCCCCAAAACGTGGCACGAGCCTACGTTAAGGGCGATGTGAAAGACGTTGAGGCTGCCATTAAGGGCGCACAAGACATTATTGCCGAAACAATTAGCGAGAACGAACAAACCCGACAGCAGGTGCGCAACGCCTTTAAGCGCGAGGCCATCATCTCGTCTAAGGTGATTGCCGCGAAGAAAGACGAGGAAGGGGCGCAGAAATACACCGATTATTTCGACTTTTCTGAACTTCTTCGCCGCTGCAACGGCAATCGTTTGCTGGCCATGAGGCGTGGCGAGAGTGAGGGCTTTCTTCGTGTGAGCATCTCGATTGACGGCGAAGAAACCACCGAACGCCTGCAACGGCACTATGTTAGGGGGCGCGGTGCGTGCGCACAGTTGGTTGAAGAGGCCGTGGCTGATGCCTATAAACGCCTGATAGAGCCTTCGGTGGAAAACGAATTTGCTGCTGCAAGCAAGGAAAAGGCCGACGAAGAGGCTATTGGTGTGTTCTCGCTCAACCTCCGTCAGCTGCTTCTTGCAGCCCCATTGGGCCAAAAACGCGTGATGGGTGTAGACCCTGGCATTCGTACGGGTTGCAAAGTGGTGTGCCTCGATGCGCAGGGCAACTTGCTTTATCATGATGTTGTGTATCCGTTTACGCCGCGTGGCAACGAGCAGGCCGCCAAAGCGCAGTTTCAGAAGATAGCCAACCGCTTTAAGGTAGATGCTATCGCCGTGGGAAACGGCACTGCCAGTCGCGAAACGGCCGATATTTTGCGGCAGGCTGGCAATGCAACCGAGCCGCGAATACCCGTCTATGTGGTGAGCGAAGATGGGGCATCTGTTTATTCGGCATCGAAAACAGCGCGCGACGAGTTCCCCAATGAGGATGTTACCGTGCGTGGGGCGGTGTCGATTGGTAGGCGATTGATGGACCCCTTGGCCGAATTGGTGAAGATAGACCCGAAGAGTATCGGCGTTGGGCAATACCAACACGACGTTGATCAGGCCAAGTTGAAGAAGAGTCTAGACACAACCGTGGAGAGTTGCGTTAACCTCGTGGGGGTTAATGTCAACACGGCCAGCGTGCATTTGCTTACTTACATCAGCGGATTAGGCCCTACCTTGGCGAAAAACATCGTGGATTATCGCCGCGATAATGGGGCATTCACCTCGCGTGCGCAACTGAAAAAGGTTCCCCGACTTGGTCCTGCGGCCTTCGAGCAGTGTGCAGGTTTCTTGCGAGTAGACGGCGCGAAGAATCCGTTAGACAACAGTGCGGTGCACCCCGAACGCTATTCCGTGGTCGAAAGCATGGCCAAAGACATGGGCTGCTCTGTTGGTCAGCTCATTGGAAACAACGAAAAGATTAGGCAGATACCGCTAGCGAAATATGTAACGGCCGAAGTAGGCATGCCTACGCTTAACGATATTGTGGCCGAATTGGAGAAACCGGGGCGTGATCCGCGTGAAGACCTCGAAGAGTTTGCCTTCGACGAGCGTGTGCATACCGTTGCCGACCTTGTTCCAGGCATGCTCTTGCCTGGCATTGTTACAAATATCACCAAGTTTGGCGCATTTGTTGATGTGGGTGTTCATCAAGACGGACTGGTGCATGTGTCGCAATTGGCCAACCGATATGTGGCCGATCCTGCCGAAGTGGTTAAGCTACACCAGCATGTTCAGGTGAAAGTGGTGGAGGTAGACACTAGACGAAACAGAATATCTTTGACGATGAAAGGGGTGTGATGTTATGAAACGGCTTTTTATTTTCGCGCTCATGGCGTTGTTCGCGCTTGTTGGTTACGCTCAAGAACGAAAGAGTTTTAAGGGCCATCTCTACAATAGCGAGTACAATGTGTACATGCGCATCAACTTCCACGATAAGGACGTGGTGGCGCGTGGACAAGAATTATTTGGCAAACTGCCTGGTTATCTTGGTTCGAAGTTCGATACGCGCCTGTGGCTTATCACCGATGTAAAGCTCAATAAGGATAAGGAGGCTAAGCTTTCTATTATTAACGATTATGGTAGCGAAGACTTGGAGGCCAAGTTGGAGAAAGAAAATGATAGCACCTATACGCTCAAACAGCTGGAAGGTAGCAACATTAAAATTGTGGTAGACCGCAAATGGGTGAAGTTGCCCAAGGTGATGCAGTTTAAGGTGAAGAGCTATTAAGGGTGAAAAGGTAGCCTTTAAAGGTGAAAGGGTGAAAGAGTGAAAAGGTGAAAAAATGGCTAACGCCTTTAAAGGTGAAAGGGTGAAAAGGTGAAAGAGTGAAAAAATGGCTGTGCCATTTAAAGGTGAAAGGGTGAAAAGATGGCTAACGCCTTTAAAGGTGTCTAGCGGTTTCTAGGTTTCTAGTTCTTTCTAGCTTTCGGACAAGTCAGACTGGTCAGAATTATCCTATTAGCCTAACGCCACCTATACATTTGGCTTAACTCCTTTACTCCATAACTCCTTAACTCCTAATGGTGAAAAATGGTTTACCTTTTTACTAAGACGATTAAAGATATGATTTAATACTATTGAAATGAGAAGGCCGTTGAGAGTGAAGATGATTTTGCCATCTTTGGATGAGGCAAAGAGCCCATATTGGCGTCCTATTAAATATTCGCTATTTCCTCCAATAGGGCTAGCAACACTAGCAGGATATTTCCACGATGATGATGAAGTAGTGCTTTTAGATCAGCATGTTGAGAAACTAGACCTAACCGATACTCCCGATTTGGTATGTATTCAAGTATATGTAACAAATGCATATAGGGCTTACGCCATAGCGGATAGTTACAGGAGTCGTGGGGTATATGTCGCTATGGGCGGGTTACATATTACTGCACTTCCCGAAGAGGCAGCCTTGCATGCCGATACCATTATAATAGGTCCTGGCGAAGAGGCATTTCCTAGGTTTATCAATGATTTCAGAAACGGTTGTGCACAAAAGCGATATACTGCACAATGGCGTTCTATTGAAGATATTCCTCCCGTTCGTCGCGATCTCATAAAGCGCAGTAAGTACTTTGTTCCTAATTCTCTTGTCGTATCAAGGGGATGCCCACATCATTGTGATTTCTGCTATAAGGATGCTTTTTATGAGGGTGGAAAATCCTTTTATACGGCTCGTGTTGATGCGGCTTTGAAAGAAATCGACGCACTTCCAGGCAGACACCTTTATTTTCTAGATGACCATTTGCTTGGCAGTAAAAGGTTTGCTGCCGAACTGTTTGAGGGCATGAAAGGCATGAATCGCGTTTTTCAAAGCGCGGCAACGGTTCAATCTATCCTTGAAGGCGATCTTATAGAGAAAGCTGCCGAAGCAGGAATGCGGAGTGTTTTCATCGGCTTTGAGACATTCTCGCCAGAAAACTTAAAGGCAAGCAACAAATGTCAGAACCTTCAGCGCGATTATAGTGCAGCGGTGCAGCGGCTGCATAGCCTTGGTATCATGATTAATGGTAGTTTTGTGTTTGGATTAGACCACGATGATGCAGATGTCTTTCGACGTACTGTTGATTGGGGAGTGGATAACGCAATCACAACCGCAACATATCATATACTAACCCCATACCCCGGCACACGACAGTTTCAGCGAATGGAAGCTGAAGGAAGAATACTCACCTACGATTGGAGTAAGTATGATACACGCACAGTTGTGTATCAAACAAAGGGTCTTACCGCAGAGCAATTAAAAGAAGGCTATGACTGGGCATGTAGGTCATTCTATTCGTGGAACAACATCCTTCGTGCGTGTAGTCATGATACGACCCTTACGCAGCGAATTACGCACCTTATGTACACAGGGGGCTGGAAGAAATTTGAACAGGTTTGGGGAGCTCTTGTCAGGGTAGGAGGATTGAATAAGGCACTTCCGTTGCTTGAACAATTATTGTCGCACACCAAGTAAACTATTATATGAAATCGTCTTGCATGCCCTACAACCGCTCGCCTTGGCGTTTGTAAGTGTACGTGCTTTCCGTGCCGCTGCCCCTACGGATGTATATGGGATAATCGTTTTTTTGTCTAGTTTTTAGCAAGAAATTTAACATTCTGAGTGCCTTTTTTGTCCACCAATCACCAACTTGCCGCAAAAAATCGATTCTCGCGGAGGTTCGTTTTGGTGCAAAAAGGGAGTAGTATGTGAATGCGGCAAAATGAATATTTATTTTAAAAGAGTGCTGTTTGTACCAGTTTTTGGGCCATTTTCAGCAAAATAACGTGCGTTTTGCTGCTAAATGCAGTGGGTTTTGGTGCAAAATGCAGTGTAATTTGGTGCTAAACGCAGTGCATTTTGCTGCAAAACGCAAGGTAAAATGGTGCTAAATGCAGGGCAAAATGGTGCTAAATGCAAGGTGAAAAGCATAAAAATACACTGCTATGATATAAACAAAAACCTTTCGAACTATGAAAAACATGGCTGAAAAGGGCGAAATTGTCGTTAAAAAGTGGGTTTTTAGGGGCTAAATGTGGGTAATTTGGAGTTGAAAAATACGAGTTGGCAAGCAAACTAGAAAGGCATTATGGTGCAAAATGCAGGTTCTAGGCTTAAAAACAGACAAATCCCAAGGTGTGAAAGGATAGAAAAAACGACTTTTTACCTGTTTTTTAACCGATATTTTCGCTAGAACGGAGCGAAAACTTGAGTGGTTTTGTAAAAGAAAAATAACAATTTAAGATTTTGTGTTGGTGGGCTTTTGAGTTGGTACTCTTTTGAGTTGATGAGTTCTTGATTTGATTTGCGCGTGTTTCTTTTTTTCCTTTGGCAAAATGAAAGCATTTTTTTCTACGACCGATTTGGGATAAACTAGCAAACTCATTAACTTGCAAGCTAATGAATTTATAAACTCATGAACACATAAGCTGTTTTCATGTCTGTGTTGATGCCTTTGCGTAAGTATCGGTCTGCCAAAGCTAAGCCCAAAGTTTATGACCTTTATCTGGTGAGCGAGAATTTAAGGCTTAGGCCGAAGTCTTGCGTTGTAGTGGGGTAGCTATTGCTGCTTAATAGGGGCGTATTGGTTTGTCGGTCGTAGAAAAAGCTCATGGTGAGCAGGCGCGAGAGCGTGTAGTCGGCCGAGAAACTAATCTTAATGGCCGTGTTGCCGCTGCTTGCGGCACTTGTTCGCGTGGCAATGTCGCGACTGATGCTAGCTTGCGACCTGTAACTTAGGTCGAGGCGCATGTTTAAATCGTGGTTGGGGTTGCCCTGCGAACTGCTGCTTGTGGCTGTGTTTTCGTTGGTGTCGGTGCGCTTAGTCTTTGTCTTCTTGGCGCGTGGCGCACGCATGCCAAAGAGTTTAAAGTTGTTGATGCGATAGCCCATACCCACAACCCAGTCGCGACTGACGGCCTCGTTTATCTGAACACTTGTCATGCTGAGGTTCAGCACGCGCGTTGAGCGATATTCAACCTTGGCGGTGAGGTTGTTGTTAAAGGTCATGTCTACGCCAAGCAGTGGCGAGAAAGCCTCGTTTATGCTTACATTGGCCACGTTGTACAGACTTCGCGGAAGGGGATTGCCCGTTGTAACGTCGCTGATGAAGCCCAACCCGTTCATGTATTCCACGAAGGTGTTGTACGATGCGTAGGCACCAACGGCATAAATGCTCTTGTAGCCGTGGTTGATGTTTACGCTTTTGAAGTGGTCGCGCAGCCAAGGCAGCTTGCCTAAACCGCTATAACGGAGGGTCCAGTTGGGCAGCAGGCGGGCCAATGTTGGGAAGATGTTGAGCGAAGAGCCGCCCATCGCCGTGAAAGTGTTGAGGAAAGCGGGTATCATTACGTCCGAACTGTATCGGTCTACTGCTCCGTTGGCCGGATTAAACACCGCACCTGCCATACTTGTTCCTGCGGGATAGCGTGCCCCTACGTATTGCGATTCCACACGATTGCGGAAGGCATCGAGGGCATTGCAGAACCTTTCGAACGATGCACTGCGGTATCCGTTGGCCGCCGAACCCATTCCCTCAAACGCACTACGTATAGATATGGTGGTCATCATAAACGTTCCGTTTTGTGTTGTGGGTGTTCCGGCGTACATATATTGGATGTTTCGCGCCGTGGTTTGCGTTCGCGAGGCGTGCAGGTCTATCTTTAAGTTGCGCACAGGTTCGAGTGTCATGCGCAGTTGCAGGTCTTCGGTCTTGGTAGTTGCGGCAGGTGTGGCGATAGAGTCGTTGTCGAGCAACCATCCCATGTTGCGTGCCTTATTGATGTAAGAGTCGTCTGTAAGTCCAAAAGCAAAGTCTAAGCCGGGCGAAAGGGCGGAGGGAAGGCGCGCCTGACCGAATGCGTCGCCAATGCGCGGCATGAAACCGGGTAGCGATATGGCGTATTGGTTGCGGTAAGAGATGCTTACGTTGCGCACCATCATCAGCACGCGCGCCACGGTTTGCGCCGTTTCATACCACGATTGCTTTTCTTGTGGCTGCCGCGGAGTTACGGTTAGTTTCAGCCTTAGTGCCGAGTCTACCTTGGTCAGTATGCGTATGCTGTTCTCGCCACTGGTTTTAAACTTCAGTGGGAAACGTTTGCCGTCTTCTGTTCGTGCCGTAACCATCAGTCGTTTCGAGCGTTTGTTGTGGCTGATGATGAGGGTTGAGTCGGGCATGAGGGTTATTTCTTGCTCAAAACTGTTGCGGTTTTTGGGCAATTCGTTGCGTTGCTGTTGCGCCAAAGTCTCGTTATTATCAATCTTTTGACCATCGGGCATAACGCCTTTACCTTTCATTCGGGCCTCCATAGCCTTGCGTTCTTGTGCCTTTCTCCGCTGTTCGGCCTGCCTTTCTTCGCGTTTTCGGTTCAGTTCGGCAGTGTTTGGCTCGCGGTTAAAGCGTTCGTTGGCCTTTTTAAGGAAAGGTATTTGGTTGTAAAGGCGCACGAGGTCGAACGTTCCGTTGAGGTTGAGGTCGCGGTTGTTGGCAATGGTGTTGCCCAACGAAGAACCGTCTTCGAGTTGTGTACCGCGAACCCAACGGTAGGTGGCGTTATAGGTGAGGTCGGCATTAACCCAATTGAAGATGGGCAGCAGGTTGAGCGGCGGTTGATAGGAGAGCGTGAACGACTGGTTGTAATCTAGCGGCGTACCGAAGTTTCGTATGCTGTTCCACACCGAATCTTTCCAGGCTTGGTAGCGTTCGGCGTACAGATCTTTGTTGACGGGTGTGTAGGGTTGTTCCACTTCGGCGTGTGTGGCACTTTGGAAATTGGCGTGCAGGTTGCGCGTTAGGTCCCAACGGATGGCAAAGTCGCGGTTCCAAAGGAATTGCGAATTAAAGGTTAGCGGTAAGCGGTCGCCGCCCTTGCTCTCCATGTCGCGCTCTTGCAGTTCGTAATAACTGCGGTTGATGTCGGAGTTAAACGAGAGATTTTGAGGCAGCCAGTTCAGTCCGAACCGTTT
The DNA here is from genome assembly GCF_001814145.1 of Prevotella sp. HMSC073D09. Lineage (NCBI taxonomy): Bacteria > Pseudomonadati > Bacteroidota > Bacteroidia > Bacteroidales > Prevotellaceae > Prevotella > Prevotella sp. HMSC073D09. Next base: position 34,816 of record NZ_KV815113.1, read on the forward strand.
AAGAATGTCTAACCACTTGCTCTTGCTTTTAATATTCTTAAATGGTTCGAGGGGTTTGTACACGGGAGTCCAATTGTATGCCATTGCGGCACGCCAGTTGTTTTCGCGTTCGTAGACGGTTGTTTCACCGCTAGTGAAACGCGAAGAGTTGCTGTACGAGAACGAGAAGTTGGCCGGGTCGTAGGGCATGGGGTGGCGTTTGTTCTGTATGCCGATGCGAACATTAGACAACGAGAAGTTTGTATTGGTGGTACGCCGTATGGCAATGCTCTTAATTGAGTCGCGTTCTTGGCGGTTTGCTGCATCGAGAGCATCTTTAAGGCGCAAGTCGGTGTCGAGTGGATTGTACTTCGGGCTGCTTTCTTCTTGTGTTCGCGAGTAGTAAAGCGGGGCCGAGACCTTGGCTTTTTCGGGGAAGAACTTGCCCAATTCGAGGTTTGTTGTTACGCTGTAAGCCTTAAAGTTGTCTTTGGCGCGGTCGGCAACGCCGTCTTCCAGTCCGCCGAAACCTTCTGAAACGTATCGTCCTTGCAGGTTAAGGGTTCCGAAATCGGATAGTTGCACGTTAAGGTTTCCTTGTGCAGCCCATCCGCCTTCGTTCTCGTATTCTTTCAATCGCAGTTCGTTCACCCATACTTCGCCGCTCTTTTGCGTGGCGGCATTGTTGCGTACGCCGATGATAATAGTCTTTACTTCGCCCAAAGTGGGGTTTCCCATGATGCTGACCTTGTTCTTGGGTTTATCAACATCGTAGGCACTGTATAGCGAAGTAAACGAGGCTAATCCCGTGGCACGTGCCTTATTGCGTGCCTTCTTTAAGTTGGTAAACACGCTGAGTGCAATGTCGAGCATGTTTTCTTCGGGCCAAACAGCACGACTATCTGCCCACAAGCGGTCGTTATAGCGGCGTGCAGGCGTGAGCGATAGGGGAATGTCGTATTCGTAGAAGTTGTTTTTGTAGTCGCTACCAAGGCGGATGAACACCGACAATTCGCCGTTGGCCAAGGCTGTGGCATTGGGTTCGAGGGCGTTGGCATGCACAAACATCTGCAACCGACGATATTGTCGCAGGTCGATAGTGGTGTTTTTGTACACGGCTTTTGCTTCGCCCTGCCCCAGATTGTCCACAACAAGGCTCAGTGCCTGCTCGTTGTTCTCCACCATTTGCGGCTGGTTGGGGTCGGCTCCGCGCTCTATTCCAGGCGGAAGGATATAGTTTACGGGCGTTTTGTCGCTGTTTTCTTCGTAGCTTACGGCACTAACCGACATCTTTCCTGTTTGTGAGGCCGTATTGCTAAGGTTTTGTTCGTAACTACGCCATTCGCCCCGTACAAGGTCGAGCGAACCGAAACGTAAAACGATGGGACGCTTAAAGCCCGTGAGGAACATACGCATGAAACGGATGCTAGAAAAGTCGGAGATAGAACCGAACCGCTTTTCGTATTCGCGAACGGGGATGCGGAACTGATACCAAGTAACGTTTTCGTTGGTGCCATTACGCAAGGATGCAGATGCCTCGCGCTTGTCTACGATGAAGTTACGGCCCACCACCATGTCTTGTGGGCGCAGCGATACGTGGTATTGGTAGTATTTTTCGTATTCGTTGAGCGTATAGTCTTGGTTGATGTCTTCCACATCGGGTGTAGACTTGTACGATGTGTCGTAGCTTTCGCTGCGTTGATCGCTGTCGGGCGAGTTGCCTTGGGGGTTGTTTATGCGTTTGTATCGTTGCAAGATGGGCAGTTCGGCACGGTCGTAATCAGAGCCGCGGAAGTAGTGGTAGTTGTCGTTGGCGGGGTCGGCCTGTATCGAATCGAATACGGCAGCATTCACCCTGCCCCTTACCGCGTTAAGGAACGACTGGTAAGCGGGGAACGAACGCTCCTCGTTATCGTTCAATCCGTTAAAGCCAACGTCTTGCAATGCCCTCGCTCCACGTGATGTTGCGAAGGCGTAAGTTGTGGTGGCTTGGGTGGGTATCTTACCCCATTGGGTGGTAACAAAGCTTTGTGAGCCGTCGACAGGCATGCCGCTTTCGTAAAATTTCTTGCCGTCGCGCAGCACGTCTTCGCTCACTTCGCCCAGGTTGAGGTAGAAGTCGCCGCCATAGTCGTTGGCGTTGGGCTGGCGGTTAGAATAGATAAAGGGGTCGAGCATCCAGAATTCGATGTACTCGATGTTGGCAGCCTCAAAGTCGTTTGTGTCAAGTTTGCGCATCATACCGCCCCAACGCTTGTCGGGATTATCGAGTGTACCGTCGGGATTAAGGTCGGGATTGAAGTTGTAAGGTCCTCTTTCGGCCGGATAGAAGGCCAAATTGAGCACCGATAGGGTTGAAACGCCGCCATAACTGTTTTGGTCGCGTTTGGGAAAAAGCTCTCTTACGGGCACTTCGCGCACGTAATGGTTGGACAATTGTTGCAGGTCGCCCTTGATATGCGAGGGCGTTAGCGAGCTACTTCTTCGAGTGAACAGCGGATCTATGGTGTACCAAGCCAGTCGACTGCGGTTAAATCCGCTGTTAAGCGTGGCTTTGTCGTTGTGTTCGGCAAACATCGAGGGCGTGCTGGCCAGCGTCCACGAGGTGGGTGTGCTAACATCGAGCGAGCTTTTTGTGGTTTCAAAGTCGTCGAGATACGAGGCATTGTCTTGCGTTCCCTTGTTACGGCCCGCTATGAGGTGGGCAAACTCGCCCGTAAAGCTAATCTGCGAGGGCTGAGTGACGTGCAAGAAGGGTATCTTGTCGAGCAAATTGGTAAGCCATTGGCTTTCTTTCTTCCAATTAAGGTTCAGTCCCCATAGGGTATTGTTCAGCGGTTCGGCACCCATATTCACCTTCGTGGTCAGTGCTTGCTCTGTCAGGTGCTGCAAGGTACCGCTTAGTTGCAGGTCTTTCGAGAAGTTATACTCCCAGTTTAGGCCAAACATCGTTTTGCGTTGTTGGCCATAGTCGGTGTTGCTTTCTAGCGATACGTTCACCGCTGTGCCTGCATCCAAGATGCTTTGGTTAAGGATGGTTACTTCGCCGGCGTAATAATCCACGGTGTAATCTACGCCTTCGGTGAGCCTAACGCCGCCAGCCGTGACCACAACCGAACCTTGCGGCACGTTGTATGCGCCAAGTGAGATGACGTTGGCACTGGTTCCGCGGAATTGTCCGGTAAGAATAAACTTGTTTTTCTCGGCAATTTGTTTGGCAATGGTCTTGGTCGAGTCGTACAATTGGTCGTAAGTGTAGCTGCGAGCAACGGCATCTGGCACGCCCTTGGCCCGAAGATAGTTGTACAGGTGCTTGCCGAAAGGCTGTGTCTTGGGCAAGAACACGCGCCCGTTGCTTATGGTATAGCCTTCAACGAAGTCGAAATAGCCGTTGGCATGCACCTTATTGTTGTTGTCAAGTCGGTCTGCACCCATCACCCTAATCAAGGGTTGGTCTTTTACTTGCGTTTCGGGAATGTAAGTAAGGTAAACACCTGTGGTATCGCTTTGATACTTGATGTCTAGACGGAAACGCTCTTTCTCAACCGAAGTTGCCAGATAATACACGTTCTTCATCATCAAATGCCAGTTGCCTTGCCGCGGGTTGTTACTGGTGTTTTTGAGCGATTTAACGAACAAAGCCTGATTGGTGTCGGTGTTGTCGGCAGCAAATTCGCCCACTTGATAGGTGTTTCCGCCGTAAGTGTACTCGTAGGCCACGGCCAAAACCTGGTCTGTTTGCAGGCCTTGCCTTAGCGAAATATAGCCCATCGTGGTGTTAACGGTGTACTCGGAGGGTTGAAGTAGTCGTGCGTTTTGAAGTTTTTCGTAGTCGTTTCCGCCCACGAAACCCGCTATTCCGTCGAGTGTTGTCGACGTTTGGTCGATGTTGCGGGCTGCAACGTATGTGCTAACCATCGCCGGATATTCGGAGTTGGCGTTGTTGGCAGGCACCAATCCCGATGCGCCCCACAGCGGATTAGAGATGTGGCTCACCTCGCCAAGGTCGGTAAGGGCCACGATATTGCGGGTGTTGGTGGTTGTTCCTGTCTTGTTTGTTACCCAAACCTCCACGCGATTGATGCTGACGCCACTCTTAACGGTGGGTAACGAGGCCATCCACTCGTCGTACTTGTCGCGGAAATAGTGCGAAAGAAAGAAGTGTCGGTTTTCTTCGTAGTTGGCTGCATCCAACTCGAAAGGCGTTAGTTGCACGCCTCCGCGCGAAGAAACGCTTTTCGACGACGATTTCTTTTGCGAGGCCACGAGTTGCAATTTCAGCTTACCAAACTGCAAATCGGTACGTATGCCGAAGAGCGAACTAGCCCCCTTGATGAGCGATGAGTTGGCCGGAAAACTCACGTTGCCAGCCTCAACAAGCTTTATAATCTCGTCTTCCTTACCGTCGTATTTCAGTTTAAGGCTCTGCGCATCAAAGTCGAAGGTGGCATCGGTGTTGTAGTTTAGGTTCATGTTCACCTTATCTCCCACCTTTCCGTTCATGTTGATGTTAATCTTCTCGTCGAAGTTCATCGTCGTAGTCTTGCGATTTCGGATGGGTATAGACGGGTTGTCGATGTTTTTAAGCGTAGCACCGAAACGAATTTCTGCCGAACCTTGCGTTTTGATGCGCACGCCGCCAGGTCCGAATATCTTTTCGGCAGGACCTAAGTCGAAGTGCATGTCGGTAAAGTCGAACTTCTCTTTGCCTTTCGCCTTGTATATCTCGTCGTTCTTTTTCCTGAAAAAGCTGTTACGTGCTTGTCGTTCGCTCCAACGCCGATATTCGTCGGGTGTCATCATGATAGGCGTTCCCAGATACGTCCTTCCCCATTTCGTTCCAAGCAGGTAACGGTCAAGCGTGTCGTTATATTCCACCCCCTGTTTCATGTTGTCAGGACGTTTCAGGTCCATTGCGTTTTGCCATAGGTCGCCATAAGTGGTGGGCGTAGTGGGCTGCACGCGCCAAAGCGGTGTTGCAGTGGCCGTTTGGGGGGTGTCGTTGGTTTGTGTTTCGGGTGCGTCTTCGTTGTCAATCACCAGCGTTGTGTCTTCCGGTTGCTCGTCTTCGGGTAGGGTGGGGCGTTCCACGTCGCGTTGAGGCGTGTTGTTTTGGGGCGTGTTGGCGTTTCTTGCAGGAGCAGTGTTGGCGTTTCTTTGCGTGCGGTTGTTTTGCCTTCGCCCTCTGTTGTCTTGCACAAAGGGCAAAGCGAGGGCATAACCCGTCAAGCAAATGACGAGCGCCACCATCAACGTCCTTTTTATTTTCTTACTTCGCAGCACGCCTTTCAGGGTCACTTTATCATTTTCAACGCCGCTTTCACCACCTGTTCAACGGGCAGTTCGGGTTGTTCTTTCAGTATTTCAACCACCACTTTGGCCGATGCTGCCGGCGCAAAGCCCAACATGGTAAGTGCGCCCACGGCCTCGTCCTTCACGGCTGTGTTCATAACCGTGGCGTTTGCGTTTGTGGGTACCGACAATTCTTGGGCCACTCCGCTTGTAACAATCTTGTCTTTCAGGTCTACGATCATGCGTTGCGCCGTCTTTGCGCCAATGCCTTTAACGGTTTTCAGCATCTTGTCGTCGCCGGCGGCAATGACGTTGCACAGTTCGGCGGGCGACATTCCCGAAAGAATCATGCGTGCCGAATTGGCTCCAACGCCCGAAACGCTGATAAGCAAGCGATAAAGTTCGCGCTCTTGACGCGTGGCGAACCCATAAAACGTGTACGAATCGTCGCGCCCGCCCGTTACCAATGCCTCGTGAACAAACAGTTTTACCTTGTCTTTACCTTGAATGGTGGTGTATGTATTCAGCGATATGTTGAGCGCATAGCCCACTCCGGCCGCCTCAATCACAGCCATGGCTGGGGTAAGTTCGGCCAAGTCGCCCTTGATATATTCAATCATTAATGATGTTTTTTATATGTGTACGTATACGTTATTATATAACGACTCTCGTTGCGCATTATTGTGTGTGCGCATAAAAAACTGCATTTGCAGGCGAAAGAAAGGGGCGTAAGTGCCTTTGCACAAGCCAATATCATGCTGCTAATCAAGGTTCCCAATTCTGCTTACATCATTTGCGCCTTTTTTGTGAAGTGAAATTGCAGCGTATATGCCAAAATGTAAATAAATCATAAACCATATAACGCAACGCTTGTAGTATAAAAAGAAATGTTTATCTTTGCCAACGTATAGGAATAGCCGAAGAAATTTAGAGGTAGTTTCTGATGTATTCGTCAGAGTTTGATACAAAGTATCGTTTATGGTAAATGGGTTTTACCATAAAGTAAACTTCTACGGCATTCCTATATTTTTACGATATAACCCTAGATAGCATGGCCCGAACTGATAGAGATGTAAACCTAAAAGCACTAATAGGCAACCAATTGCAATACATATACTCGGCCGACGAGCTGACCAATGTTCTTAATACCTTGGCCAGCAATATTGGTGTGCCTGCCGGTTTCAGGCGAAACCAGATGCTTTGCTTCGCAGATACCAGTAAAGACAACCGCCGAGCAAAACGCTACCGCATGCACAAAAAGCACGGCGGAACGCGTGCTATCGTGGCTCCCCATCAGAGTTTGTTGTACATATTAAAGGGCTTTAATGCCTTGTTGCAGCAGTATTACCAACCCACAACTTGGTGTTACGGCTTTGTTAGGGGGCGTTCGGTGGTGCAAAATGCCCAACAGCATGTGGGCAAACGCTACATCCTGAACATCGACATCAAAGATTTCTTCCCCTCCATTACGCGACAAATGGTGGAAGATGTTTTGTTGGCAGAGCCTTTAAAGTGCTCTACCGAGGCCGCTAGACTGCTTTCGGGCCTCTGCACAGCTGCCGAACCGCAGGGCGATGTTTTGCCGCAGGGATTTCCCACTTCGCCAACGCTCTCGAATATGGTGTGCAGAAAGATGGACGAAGAACTGGCTGCCGCCGCCCAACGCATAGGGGCAACCTACTCGCGCTATGCCGATGACATGTCGTTTAGCAGCGACAAGGATGTGCTGCGCCCAACGGGAAGTTTTTATTTGCAGGTTTCTGGCATTGTTGAGAAGTACGGATTTAGGCTGAACGACCGCAAAACACGACTGCAAAGACGTGGACGGAGACAGCAGGTTACGGGCGTTGTGGTGAGCCATAAGGTTAACGTAGCGCGCGAATATGCACGGCAGATACGTAGCTTGTTGTATATGTGGGAGCGATATGGCTATTGGGAGACTGCCAAAGCAGCCTTGCGCGGTTATCGTGAGCAGTATGGTAAGACTAGGGGACATGGTGAATACCTCACCTTGTATGCGGTTTTGCGCGGCCGACTGAACTATATGAAGATGGTGAAGGGCGAAACAGACCCCACATACCTTAAACTTTGGAACAAATATAACCAACTGATGCAGAGGGATGTTCCAAAGCGCAGGAGGGGTGTTTACGGCACTAACGCGCATAGGCCTGAACCTTCTAGCACCAACGATTATCTTGGCGAACCGCAACGAAAGGGTTGCGCGGGTGTTGTGGCACTCTTTGTGGCGCTTACGTTAGCGGGTTTGCTGGCTTGCAACTTGTTGGCTTAATGTCTTTTTATTGGTTGTTGCACGCGTTAATCAGCAGCGTTTTAACCCTCATCGGGCATAAGGATTGCTAAGATTTGTACTTCATAGCGCGAAATGCCTTATGCCTGTCTTTACCTTGTTAGTTGTTAAACACATCTTGTTTTTTGGGGAGAGCGTAAAGTTTTCGGTGTAAATTTTAACATCGAGAGTGCCCTCGCCATTCACCAATTGCCCACTCGGTGGCAAATTCTCAATTCTCGCGGAGGTTTTTTGGGGCTGAAAATTGGCATTAGCCTGTAAGGTTAAGCAAGCCAATTTTCCGTATAAAAATGCGTAATTATGCAGAATGGAGGGTAATTCACGACAAAAAAGGTGCAATTTGCTGCAAATTGCACCGCAATTAGCACCAAAACGCAGTGCAATTAGCACCAAAACGCAGTGCAATTAGAATCAAAACGCAATGCAAAATGCCGCTAAATGCAAGGTGAAATGCAACAAAATGCAAAGTAAAGTGCATAATCTTGCATATTGTATGTTGGGTTTATTGGTCTACTATTGACAAAATTGATGTTGTTTTGGTGAGAAAAAGCACTTAAAAGTTGACGTTTTAACCACTAAAAGCCGTTTTTTGGGTGGCGAAAATTTGAGAACTGGCGAGCAACTAGAAAGGCAAAGTGGTGCAAATTGCCCAAGTTATGCTCAAAAATGGACTTAAAACAAAATGCAAAAGGCCGAAATTTCTGCCAAATAGCATGCTTTTGAGTGCTATTTTTGCTAGAAGGAAGCGATAAGTAGGCTGTGTTTTGTAAAATATCTTGTATTCTTTTTAGTTCGTGAGGTTGTGAGGTTATGAGTTATTGAGTTTGAAGTCGTCTTGACTTCAATAACATGTAAACAGATTAAGATTTAAAAATCATTCACGCTTTCGTCTTACAGTGAATCTACATTGTGGATAATTTGAGCACCCATAGAAAGTGCCGTATTTACCTCGCCGCTCTACAAGATGGCCGTTACACTTCGGACAGACACCACATTTGATAGTTTCATTAACTTCTCTTACTGCCGTCTGAATGTTCTTAACATGTTCTCTGTCGCTTACGCTCTCTCTTATATTGTTTTCATTAAGTATTGTAAGTATGGTTTGAACATCATTATCTGTCAGGTATGTCGCCTTATATCCACTTATCAGCTCCAAGAGACAGTCTTCGTAAATGACATGATGATTACTCTTAATGTTCTTTAATACGGCCTCGCCTGTAAACACGACAATAGGAATAATCTTAACATGTGGATAAGCGTTGAGCAGCCCTTTAATTTTAAGAGCATGACCTATGGATTGTTTAACTGGGTTATAGAAATGCTTTTTTGTAACGTATGTATATGTTTTCCACCATCTTTTCGCAAAAGTAACTCTAGTGACTATAAGCTGCGTCCATTCCTTTCGGTTGTCATCTCCGTATATATCGCCTCGATAGTTTTTGGTCTCGATAGCAATGACACCATACTTACTAACAACAATGTGGTCGATTTGTGTTGTACCTCTTTTTGTTTTCAACACAATGTCACCTAATACATGATATTCTTTTGGCAGACGAGAAAGAATGTCATTTACTCTCTGTTCTCCCCATTTGCCTTTCTGTTTTGGAGAGTTGTACCACCATCCGAGGAAAAAAAGGCCGATGATGATAACAAGTGGAAGTATGGATAAAAACGACTGCATGAATTATCTCATCTCAATTTTATATAGAAGTCACCTTGACTTTTCTCTCAATCTTGTCTTCGGTCAGAAAGGTTACAGTCAAGACAATTTCAACGCTAATATTCATAATCAGTTGAAAACGAGTCAAAAACAACCATGTACTTAGATCCTTAAAAGAGGGCTAACCCTCTTCTTCCAGCATCTTCTTTATTTCCTCGTCGGTCTTAGTCAATTTGTCTTTGCACATCTTGATAAGTTTCTGAGCCTTTTTCAGTTCATCGGCAAGCGAGTCGAGGTTGAGTTCGCCTGTTTCCATTCGGCGAACAATAGCTTCTAGTTGTGCCACAGCCTCTTCGTATTTTATTTCTTGTTTAGCCATAATTTGAGTTTTTGAGTTTTTGAGTTTATGAGTTGTTGAGTTTGTGAGTTATTAAGTTTATGAGTGTTTGGCTTTATAAGCTTATTGGTTGTTGAGCGTAATGGGTTTATAGGGTTAGCAAACTTACTAATTCACTTCCAAACTCATAAACTCAACAACTCACAAACTCACAAACTTCCAAACTCAAATCCTTATTCAACAACAGATTTCACCTTATCTTTTTGCAGTTGGGTAACGATAACATCGCCCTTTTGCAAGTCGTTGGCGTTGCGTACCACCTTTCCGCCACGCGTGGTGATGCTGTAACCCTTGCTAAGCTGTAAGATGGGGTCGTGCGACTTGACGGCTTGTTGCAGCAGTTCGAGGCGATGAGCGGCCTTTGTAAGCAGGCGTTCGGCGTGGGTTGGCAGGGCAAGTGTCAGCCGTTGCAGGCGCAAGTCTTGCCGTTGCAAGGTGGTTGCTATGGTGTTTTGCATGCGCAGGGCCATGTTTTCGAGCCTTTTCTCTTGCCTTGTACGCACCAACGAAAACAACATCGGCACCTTTTCGGTAAGTCGGGCCAGTTGGATGCGCTCCAATTCCATGCGCCTTTGCACTAGGTGTACCATCTCTTCTTGTGCATCGAGAATGCGTTGGTAGGTTTCTGCGAGGTGTTCTACCAGAAAAGCGGCTGCAGCAGTGGGCGTTTTTACACGGCGGAAAGAAACCATATCTAGTACACTTTCGTCGCGGTCGTGCCCGATGCCGGTGATGATTGGTAGGGGGAAGTTGGCCACATTCTCGGCCAATGGCAGGCTGTCAAAGCCACTGAGGTCGCTGGTGGCCCCTCCGCCGCGGATGATAACCACCACATCAAAGCTATTTATGCGCTCGTTGATGGCGTTGAGGGCTGCAATGACGCTCCTTTCAACGCCTTCGCCCTGCATGGTGGCGGCAAAAAGCTGTACCGAGAAATGCAAATGCCATTCGTTTTCGTGCAGATGACGACAGAAATCGCCGTAACCAGCCGCTTGTTCGCTAGAAATAACGGCCACACGCTGCGCAAATAGCGGCAAGCGAAAGTCTTTTTGCAGGTCGAATACGCCTTGTTGTTTCAGTGTACGCGCAATTTCGAGCCGCTTGCGCGCCATGTCGCCCAGCGTGTAAGTGGGGTCTATGTCGGCCACAATCCACGAAAAACCGTATGCTTCATGGAAATCGGCGTACACCAAGAGCCTTACTTTCAGTCCTGCGCGTAGTATTTGGTTGGCGTTGCGTTCGAAGTGGGGGCGCAAAAACGCCCATTTGTTCTTCCAACACTTGGCCGATGCCTTGGCCACGGGCGTGTTTCCTGCCGCATCTTTCTGCACCAACTCCATGTAACAGTGGCCGCGAACCTCCCTCATTTCAGAGATTTCGGCCTCTACCCAATATTCGTCGGGCATGGTGATGGCGAGCGCATCGCGCACCATTTGGTTCAGTTCGTACAGTGTTAGGGTTTCTTTGCGCATGGGTTTGGGATGTAATGGCGTGGCGAGCCTTTCGGTTGGCGGCTCTTTACATGATGCAAAGTTAAGGTAAATGGTGGTAATGACAAAATATAATTTGCTTAAATGGGGGGAGTAAGTGGTAAGTAGTAAGTAATAAGGAGTAAGGAGTAAGTAGTAAGTGGTAAGTAGTAGGGTGGTAAGATGGTAAGCGGTGAGGCATAAGTGGTAAGTGCACTTACTTACTCTTTTACTCCTTAATACCTACTCCTTACTACACACTGCCTACTACTTACACCTTGCTACTTGCTACTTACCACTTACTACTTATTACTTACTCCTTATTACTTATTACCTTATTACTTACTACCTTACTCCTTTACTACCCACTACTTATTCCTTCACCACTTTGAGCGTGTCTTGCACCTTGCCCCTAGTGGCTTTCACAACGTAGACTCCAGCAGGCAGATGGCGTAGTGATAGCACGTGGGGTGGCTTTGTTGCCGATAATACACGTGCACCGTGCATGGCGTACACCTCAATGGCATCGTAATCGGCGGCGGCGAGTAGGTTGGTTCCGTCGAAACGCAATGGCGTTTCGCCCGCATTGGCCTCATTGCGCGATAGGGCTGTTGTGGAAAGGTCGTAAGATAGCAATGGACAAACGGCCATCGACAAGGGTTCGTCGTCGTTGCGATACCATGTATAGGTGCCTGTGGGCTTGTTGTTGCCGTCTTCGTCGGCCAAGAGATGGTATGTTGTGGATTTTTCTTTCGCTTGTCTACGCAGGCAAAGGATGGCAATCTTGTCCGATTTGTTGCCCTCATCGTTGTTGGGCAGTCCGCCAATTACAACGAAAAACTCCTTCTCTACCGTTGCGGGCGTGTTGAAGGTGAAGATGGTTGGCTTTATTGTGTTGTTGTCGTAAACCAATTCAGACGCTTTTAGCGTGGAAGTGGCGAGTACTTGACCCGGCATACCCTTGTCGTCGGCCAGTGCCAGAGATACGCTGACTTCGGCATTGGGGCTAACCGTGACCGTAGACCCGAAGTAAACGTCAACACTTTTCACTTCGGCCTTAGCCTGTGGTGCATCGAAATGTTCGGCAAACTTAGACATACCTAGCCAGTTAGAGCCTGCGTAGAAGCCATAAAATCCCAGCTCAATTACGTTGATGTTGGGGTTTTCTTCGGGCGTTATGTTCCAAATGTGCTGCTGTCCACCCACTTGTATGTAGTTTACTAGCGCGTCTTTGCTGGTTCCGGCATCGTTGGTTGCACGTAATCCCACGCTGAACACGCCTTGTTTGTTGTAGGTTACGGTGGGGTTTTGCTCGTTGCTCTGCTCGATGTTTGCCCCATTGAACGACCATTGCCATTGGGTGGGGTTGTTCTTGGAGAGGTCTTTGAATGTGAGCGACGAGCCCAAGGCGATGAAACGGCCAACAAATGGCGAGAGATAACCACCGGGTTCTACCCCGATAAAGGCTTGCGGAGCCTTCTTCGTCACGTTTACATAGGCCTCGCGTGTAAAGGTATGCTCTTCTGTACCATTGCTAACGGTCAGCGTTACGGGGTAAGTTCCGGCCTTTGCGTATATAACTTTGGGGTTCTTGTCGGTGGAAACATTCGGTGTTCCGCCCTCAAACTTCCAGTTATAAGACGTAACCTTGCCTGTGGACGAATTGTAAAACGCCACTTCTTCGCCTTCAACGACGTGGATGGAGGTGGCGTTCTCATCGTTTTGCGATACTTCAAATCCGTCGATAAACACGTCTTCGCCACCTGAACCCTCATAGACGAAGGAGAATTGTACCTTCTTTTGGGCGTAGGCAGATAGCTTGATGTTGAACTTGTTCCAATTGGGACCGTCGAAAGCATTGTCTTGCGACCATTTGAACGCATCCAGTAATTCTGTCGTTTCCTTTGTGTCTACATCGGTGATAAGTAGTTTCCATTTGGCAAAGACCAATAGCCCAGGACTGAAACAGGCGTAAAAGCTGCACGTGCTGTTGGGTTTGATGGTTATTTGGGGCGATTGGGCAGTCTCCTTTTGCTTTTTGTTGGAGTAGCTAATTCCTAGCGAGAACTTGCTGTTGGGATTGAAGTATGAGAAGGGTTTCAGCCCTTTCCAGCTTGGTTGTTCGTATAATTGCCACGTGGCAGTGTTGTTAAGGGCGAAGTATTTCCACTGATTGGCTTCTTCAACCGAGTCCCACCCCATGCGATAATAGGGTGTAGTTCCTCCTAAGGCATAGAAATTGGCTTGTAACGACTGTCCGTATGCCACGAAACACAGGCAACAGAGTAAGAGGAGTAGCGTTCTTTTCATTATGTCGAGGTTTTAATTTGTAATCAAAATATTGCTTTCGTGTTGCAAATATACACAATAATATGTTTTAAGCCAATAAAATAACACGTTTTGTTGGTTTTATAGCTGTGCGAAAGGTGTGAGGAAGAAGGGCACGCCAGCAACACTTGCATTAGTTGTTCTTGAAATGTTGAGGGCAAGTTAAGCCCCAATTGGTTCATTAGGCCGCTTGTCAAATATTCTAAGTTATGTCCATCGCTTCCTGTTCATCTAAAAAATAATTTGTGATTATCTTTGTTGTTGCTTTTATTTTACTTAAATTTGCGGTATTCAACTTAAGCATCAATGAGTTTATGGCACACGGAATTTACCTTGACAAACCTTCGCCATACACCACATTTGTGTTGAAGTGAATTACAATCAATGGGTTCTTAGTGCCTGTCGATACGCTCTCAATTGTCTAAATAAAAAGTTAATGACGTAATGTCTTCTTAAACAGACTGGCGTTGTAGAAAGCTCTCCCCAACACATTTTTTAATTATCTGAGACAATGAAAACAATGTTGATTAAAGTATTGTTGTGTGGCCTACCCATTAGTTTGTGGGCTCAAGCTACACATGTGATTGAACCGGCCATACTGGAAGTGAGATATAAGGTGGTGTATGGCAAGGACAAAGACGAATATGCTTTGCGGTGTGGTAAACATACGAGTCAATATATTGTAAGCATCCAAAATTCGCCGTATTGATACTTC
>NZ_KV815114.1:0-204 GCF_001814145.1 Prevotella sp. HMSC073D09
GGTGGATAAAAAGGGCACTCATAATGTTAAAATTCCCGCTGAAAAGATTACAATGGCTGGCGAACCAACTGGCGAACAGGTTGGCAAGAAGACAAGTGGACAAGTGAACGAGTTAATCGTACTTTTCTCGTCTCTAGAAAAGTGCGTTTTCTCGCCACGCCAATGTTCGGGCAAGCTCTACATTGTTCATTTGGCTTAACGAAA
>NZ_KV815115.1:0-385 GCF_001814145.1 Prevotella sp. HMSC073D09
ACCAGTAAACCTAGAACAACTAGTAAACCTAGAACAACTAGCAAACCCAGAAAAACCAGTAAATCAAGAAAGGCCAACCCCGCAAGCTTACCAAGCCAAATGCCCATTGGCTTGCCAACTTACCAACTCGCCAACCCGTTCTTTGTCCGCTTTTCAGCAAAGAATTTAACACTAAAAGTGCCCATTTTATCCACCAACCGCCCACTCTGCCGCAAAAAATCGATTCTCGCGGAGGTTTGTTTCGATGCTAAAAGGGGTTGGACTGTGTATGCTGCAAAATGAATTATTATTCCAAAAGAACCGACATTTGCACCCGTTTTGGGGCACTTGCGGCAAAATGTAGTGCGTTTGGGTGCTAAACACAGTGCAATATGCCGCTAAACGC
>NZ_KV815115.1:485-16473 GCF_001814145.1 Prevotella sp. HMSC073D09
AATGCAGTGCGTTTTGGTGCTAAATGCAAGGCAAAACGCTACTAAATGCAGTGCAAAATACGGCAAAACGCGAGAAGAAAAGCATAAAAATACACCGCAACGGTATATTCAAACCCCTCTCGAACCATGAAAAACATGACTGAAAAGGGCAAAACAACCACTTATAAGTGGCATTTTTGTAGCTAAAAGTGGGGTTTCGGGAGTGAAAAAATCACGAGCAGGCAACCTTCTAGAAAGCCAAAATGGTGCTAAATGCAGGCAATATGCGCAAAAATGGACAAAGAGATGGAGCGAAGAAGGCAGAAATTGCGGCTATTTAGCTGCTTATAGGCCATTATTTTCGCTAGAACAGTATGCCAAACAAAGCCTGTTTTGTAAAATATAGCCAACACTTTTAACAAAGAAAACATCGCTGCAAAAAGACAGGCAGAACGGCACCACGCGACGCATTTCTTACAAATGGAACACCATTTATGCGTTAACGACAACAAACAGCCAAAAATAAATGCCCACACAACAAAAAAATTAACTCCCCACACTTGTCAATCACGATAATAATGCTTAAATTTGCAATAACCTAATCGCACATTTATTTATATATGCAATATTCAATCGTTGCCCCAGAAAAGCTAAGGGTGGTGGTTACACTGCCCGCCTCGAAAAGCATAAGCAACAGGGCGCTCATTATGCACGCCCTGTCGGGTAGCTCAATGCTGCCACAAAACCTATCGAACTGCGACGACACGCGCGTTATGGTGCGTGCGCTCTCGGACATGCCAAAGAACATCGACGTTCGCGCAGCTGGTACGGCCATGCGGTTTATGGCCGCTTTCCTAAGCTGTCAAAAGGGAGAACATACCCTAACCGGCACACAGCGCATGCGCCAACGGCCGATAAAGCCGTTGGTTGACGCGCTTAGATACGTGGGCGCAGACATAGAATACGAGGCAAAAGAGGGCTACCCACCCATCCGCATCTACGGAAAGCCGCTTGAAGGCGGCCGAGTGGAGATGCCGGGGGGCATCAGTTCGCAGTTTATCTCGGCCATCCTCATGATTGCCCCCACGCTGAAAAAAGGCCTAGACCTGAAAATGACGGGCCAAATAGCATCGCGACCCTACATAGACCTCACGCTGTGCATGATGCGCGAATACGGAGCGAAGGCCGATTGGACAGACATCAACGCCATCAGCGTGAAACCCGGACAGTACAAAGCGCGGCAATACACCATTGAAAGCGATTGGAGTGCGGCATCCTACTGGTACGAAATGGTTGCACTGAGCAACGATCCCGATACCATTGTAGAGCTGGAAGGGTTGAGCGAAAACTCTAAACAAGGCGACTCGGTGGTGCGCCACATCTTCTCATTGCTGGGCGTAAAGACCGTTTTCTCTAAGCATCCTGCGGGGCAACTAACGAAAGTAACGCTGAAAAAGCTGCGTACAAGGCTGCCCAAGCTGGAATACGACTTCGTTAACTCGCCCGACTTGGCGCAAACGCTCGTGGTTACCTGTGCCATGATGGGCGTTCCTTTCCATTTCAAGGGGCTGTCTAGCCTGCGAATAAAGGAAACCGACCGCATCGAGGCGTTGAAGAAAGAAATGGCCAAGCTTGGTTTTGTGCTGCGCGAAATGGCCGAAGGCGAGTTGGCGTGGGACGGAATGCGCTGTCGCCCGTCAGACGAACCCATCGACACATACGAAGATCACCGCATGGCTTTGGCCTTTGCGCCCGTGGCCTTCGTTAACAAAGAAATAAAAATAAACCAACCTGGCGTGGTGAGCAAGTCGTATCCGCAATTTTGGAGCGACCTTCGCCAGTCGGGATTTGAAATAAACGAAATATAAACAATGCACATATTACTGTTGGCCTTACTGGGCTTAGCTATCTTTGCGGCCGTGTTGGGACTGCTCTCGCGTAACAAAAACGCGGGCGAGCCTGGTGTGGTAAAGGCCGACACCGCATCGTGTGCCACCTGTTCGGGCGAAGACGAACGGTGCGAACACGATTGTATGTTGGAGGCGGCAGTGCGCGATGTGGAATATTACGACGACGAAGAGTTGGACAAATACCGCGGAAGAGACTCGGCCGACTATACCGACAGCGAGGCTGAAGAGTTTGCCGAGGTGTTCTATACCATGCGCCCAAGCGACGTACAGGGCTGGAACAGAAGTCTGATACTGCGACAAATAAACCTGCCCAACCAGCTGAAAGACGAGGTGATAATGGTCATCAACGATGCAAGGTCGGCCTAACCGCCTCGCCCGCGCCACGCCTCAGCATCCTTTTGCCTAAGCGTGCGCTGCCTTATGGTATGCCTAAGCTCCCAAAAAGTAAAAGACCAGGGGTGAGAAAGCTAAAAGGCAAGGGCGACAAAGCCAAATGGCAAGGGCAAGAAAGGCAAAAAGGCAAGGGTAAGAAAAGGTAAAAATACGAGGCCAAAGCCATGCAACAATCCTTCGACAGCAAGCCAAGGCGGCCATGTAGGGTGATGATGTCAATAAAGATTTGCATGCAACAATCCTTTCGCCTGCAAGGCAAGGCGGCCGTGTAGGATGGCGATTGCAATAATGATTTGCATGCAGCAACCCTTCGCCTGCAAGGCAAGGCGGCCGTTTAGGGTGGCAATTGCAAGGATGATTTGCATGCAACAACCCTTCGCCTGCAAGGCAAGGCGGCTGTGCAGGATAGCGATTGCAATAATGATTTGCATGCAGCAACCTTTCGTCTGCAAGGCAAGACGGCCGTGTAGGGTGGTGATGTCAATGATGATTTGCATGCAACAATCCTTCGTCTGCAAGGCAAGACGGCCATGTAGGGTGGTGATTTCAATGATGATTTGCATGCAACAACCCTTCGCCTGCAAGGCAAGGCGGCTCCTGCAAATCCTTGTCCACCTCCCCAAAAGCCGTAAGTTGCGGCTTATTGTTGGCCAACAAACAAGTGTGAAACAGATTTTTGAATGAACATATTAGAATACTCCTTCTTTCAGAACGCCCTCCTAGGCTCGCTCTTGGCTAGTGTGCTGTGTGGGTTTATCGGCACATACATCGTTACAAGGCGGCTGGTGTTCATCAGTGGCGGCATCACGCACGCCTCGTTTGGCGGCATCGGGCTAGGCGTATTCTTAGGCATCAACCCCATACTTTCGGCTATGGTGTTCTCCGTTCTCAGTGCTTTCGGCGTGCAATGGATGTCGCGCAGGGGCGATGTGCGCGAAGACTCGGCCATTGCCGTGTTTTGGACCTTCGGAATGAGCCTAGGCATCATCTGCTGTTTTCTATCTCCGGGGTTCATGCCCGACCTTCCTTCCTTCCTTTTCGGCAGCATTCTCACCATCAGCCAGGCCGACCTTTGGCTGCTGGCAGCATTGCTTGTGGTGGTGGCCATAGTCTTCGCGCTGCTCTATCGCACAATATTAAGTGTGGCTTTCGATGTAGACTTCGCCCGTTCGCAACGCCTGCCCGTGGCGTTTATCGAGTATCTGATGATGGCACTCATCGCCCTAACCATCGTAAGCACACTCCGCATGGTGGGCATAGTGCTAAGTATCAGCCTACTTACCATACCCCAGATGTCGGCCAACGTGCTAACGCACAACTTCAAGCACATGATTGCGTGGAGCATTGTCATCGGTTGGGTAGATTGCCTTATGGGTCTAGGCCTTTCTTACGCCCTCAACGTTCCGTCGGGCGCATCCATTATCTTCGTCAGCATCCTTGTTTATCTGGTGTTAAAGGTGGGCAACGTTGCTTTCAAAAAACGCCAACGCCAACTTGAAACCATTTAAATCCACATATAGCCTTGCCTTGTGGCTCGCCCTCGCGCTGCTACTCGCTGCCTGTTCGGCAAGTAAGAACACGGCACGCAGCAGGTGGTGGCAAGCTTTCAACACCCGTTATAACGTTTATTACAACGGAAACATGGCTTATGTAGACGGTATGCTGGAAAAAGAAAACGGCAACCGAGACAACTATACCGAACTTCTCCCCCTCTATCCCGTGGCCAACAAGGGCAGCAAAGAGTTGGGCAAGGGCAACTTCGAGCGCGCTATCCTGAAAAGCGAAAAGGCCATTCAGCTGCACAGCATAAAGAAACGCCCCACGTGGGACAAGAAACGGCGCAAAACCCAACGCGACATCGAATGGCTAAACCGCCGCGAATACAATCCTTTTATGTGGCGCGTGTGGATGCTTATGGGGCGTTCGCAGTTTCATAAGGGCGATTTCGACCAAGCAGCATCTACATTTGCCTACATGTCGCGCCTCTATCGCACGCAACCACACATATACGCAAAGGCGCGCGCATGGCTTGCTAAGACCTATATTGAACAGGGATGGATGTACGATGCCGAAGACGTAATACGCAACATGAGCCGCGACTCGATGGATTGGCGCGCAGTTAAGGAGTGGGATTACACGCATACGCTCTATCATCTGCACACGGGCGAGTGGCAAAAGGCCATACCCTACCTGCAAAAGGTTATCAAACACGAGATGCGGCGCAAGCAACGGGCGCGCCAATGGTTTATCATGGGGCAGCTACAAAGGCTTGTGGGCAATCGCGATGCGGCTTATAAGGCTTTCAGAAAGGCGGCATCGATGCACGTCTCTTACGAACTAGACTTCAATGCACGCATCGCCCAAACCGAAGTTTTGGCGCAAGGACAAGCCAAAAAAATGATTGCCAAGCTGCGCCGAATGGCTGCCAACGACAACAACCGCGACTATTTAGACCAAGTGTACTATGCCATCGGCAACATATATCTGGCACAACGCGACACCGCCAACGCCATCGCCGCCTACGAAAACGGCGGAAAGCGAGCCACGCGCAATGGTATTGAGAAGGGTGTGCTGATGCTTAAGCTGGGCAATGTATATTGGCAAAAACAACGTTTTGCGGATGCACGCCGCTGCTACAACGAGGCACTGGGACTTCTCGATAAAGAACGCCCCGACTACGAAGAACTTTCGCAGCGTTCGAAAGTGCTCGACGAGCTAGTGCCGCACATCGAGGCCGTACAGCTACAAGACTCGCTGCAACTACTGGCCACGATGCCCGAACCGCAACGCAACGCCGCCATCGACCGCGTGATTGCTGCCTTAAAGAAGAAAGAAAAAGAAGAGCAATATGCGCAAGACGAAGAGACGGCGCGCCGTACCATCGCCCGAAACAGTTCTGCATCGAACATGCCCACCACCCAAACGCCCATGCAACGCACGCAACAAGGTGGCGGATGGTACTTCTACAACCCCATCGCCGTGAGTCAAGGCAAGGCTGCCTTCGAACGGCAGTGGGGCAAACGCGACAATGTGGACAACTGGCAACGGCTAAATAAGGCTGCCGTTGCACTGAACACGCCCTTAGATGAGCCGTCGGCCGAACAGCGCGACTCGATTTTAGCCGAGGAAGCGCGCCGCGACTCCATACAACAGCTCAGGCAAACAGCCGAAAACGACCCACATAAACGCGAGTTTTACTTGGCGCAAATTCCTTTTACCGACGAACAACGGCAGGCCAGCAACCAATTACTCACCGACGGACTGTTCCATTCGGGCGTGATTTTCAAAGACAAGCTCGACCAACTCGGCTTATCCGAGAAAGCCTTACGCAGGCTTACCGACAACTATCCGCAGTTCGACAAGATGCCGCAGGCATACTACCACCTTTTCTTACTCTACATGCGGAAGGGCGACAAGGTTACAGCACAGCGTTATGCAGACTTGCTGAAACAGCAATATCCCAAGCACGAGCTTACCGAACTGATAACAGACCCCTATTATTTTGCCAACGCACAGCGCGGCGAACATATAGAAGACTCGCTCTACGCCACGACCTACGACTTCTTCAAAGCCGAGAACTACGCAGCAGTGAAGCGCAACGCAAAGGTATCGGCCACCAAGTTTAAACATGGTGCCAACCGCGACAAGTTCCTATTTGTAGAGGCCTTATCCATGCTACACGACGGAAATGTCGACGCTTGTCTCAATGGTTTGCAAACGTTGGTGGAGCAATTTCCCCAAAGCGAACTCAGCAAAATGGCCGCCATGATTGTCAACGGCATTAAAGCAGGCAGGCAAGTGCAGGCAGGCGGGTTCGACCTGAACAACGTTTGGCAACGCCGAACGGCCGCCGCCAACGCTGCCGACAGCCTGAAAGGCAAGCAGTTTAGCAACGACCGCAACGCCAATTTCCTCTTCGTAATGGCCTACCAACCCGACTTCGTAGACGAAAACAAGCTGCTTTTCGCCTTGGCCAAATACAATTTCACCAACTATTTGGTGCGAAACTTCGAGATACGAACCGAAACCGACAACGGATTACGCTTGATGATAGTGAGCGGTTTCCGCAATTTCGACGAGGCTTTGCAGTATGCACGCGAGCTACATCGCCAAACGGGCATCGTGGGAAGGCTGAACAACGGACGCACACTCGTAATAAGCGAAGAAAACATGCAGCTACTTGGCAAGGAATTTAGTTTCGACGACTACGACAAATACTACGCCAAGCACTTCGCTCCGCTGAAAGTAAGCACCTTCCGCCTGCTGAACGAGCCTGCCGAAATTGTTCAACCCGAAGCTCCCGTACGACTTCCCACCATCGAAGAGATAGACCGCGCGCTGGATAACGACTTTGTTCTGCCCAACGAAAAGGCAACAACGGATGTCGACGAAGACACTTATCCCATAACTGACGAGCCTACGCAAAAGCAAAAGGGAAAGCCCGAAACAAAGCAAAAGGCCGACGATGCAACGGTGATTGAGGCGCCACTACCACCCACACGACAGCCCGACGACGGCACAATCGTGATAGAAGACGACACGCCTGGCACCCCAAAAGCCAAGCCAAACACGAATAAGGGGGAGCAAAAGCCGCAACAGCCCACGCAACAAAAGGGCAAAACGCCACAAACCCAAACGCAGCCAAAGGGCAAAACGCCTATAAAAACAGAGCCAAAGCCCCAAAAGCAACCCACAAAGACCGACAAGAAAGAAGATACGGGCATCGACTTTAAAGACGAACTAGGCAACAAGGGTAAGAAACCCGAACCTAAAAAGACGCCTACCGCTAAGCAAGACAGCACCAAAACGCCAGTCAAACCCAAGCGGAAAGAGATCGACCCCGACGACGAATATTACGATTTAGAAGGATTTTGACAATGAACAACGGACTGATTTTATGGGCCGACGACGAGATTGAACTGCTCAAAGCCCACATTATATTTCTAGAAAAGAAAGGTTATGAGGTTGTAACCGTAAGCAATGGCATGGATGCGCTAGACCAATGCAAGCAACGCAACTTCGACCTTATCATGCTCGACGAGATGATGCCCGGCCTTTCGGGGCTCGAAACGCTGCAACGCATCAAGGAAATACAGCCTGCCACGCCCGTGGTGATGTGCACCAAGAGCGAAGAAGAGAACATTATGGAACAGGCCATCGGCTCTAAAATAGCCGATTACCTCATCAAGCCCGTCAACCCAAGCCAGATATTGCTCACCTTGAAGAAGAACATTCACCGCAAAGAGATTGTTTCTGAGGTTACGCAAACGGGCTATCAGCAAAACTTCCAAGACATTTCCATGCAGATAATGGACTGCAAAACACTCGACGACTGGCGCAAAGTGTATCGCCGTTTGGTGCATTGGGAACTTGAACTAAGCAATACGGGCAGCAGCATGGCCGACATATTGGTAACTCAAAAGGAAGAGGCCAACAACGCCTTTGCCAAATATGTGAAGGCCAATTACATGGATTGGGTGGCCGAAGGCGCATCTACCGCCAACGGACGCCCCGTAATGAGCCCCGACTTGTTTAAGCATTCCATCTTTCCCCTGCTCGATAAGGGCGAAAAAGTGTTCCTCATCGTTCTCGATAACTTTCGTTACGACCAATGGAAAACGCTGGAAAGCGAGATTGGCGACCTCTTCGACATCGACGAAGACATGTACATCACCATCCTTCCTACTGCAACCCAGTATGCGCGTAACGCCATTTTTAGCGGACTTATGCCCAACAAAATTGCGAAAATGTTCCCTGAACTGTGGGTAGACGAGGACGAAGAGGAGGGCAAAAACCTCAATGAAGACCTGCTGATAAAGACACAGATAGAACGTTATCGCCGCCACGACACTTTCAGTTACACCAAAGTAAACACGTCGGCGGATGCAGAAAAGCTGCTCGAACACTTCTCGCAGCTATCTCAAAACAACCTGAATGTGATGGTATTCAACTTCATCGACATGCTTTCGCACGCCCGAACGGAGTCGCGCATGGTGCGCGAACTGGCCAACAACGAGTCGGCCTACCGTTCCATCACGCTCAGTTGGTTTCGCCATTCCATTCTCGCCAACCTCTTCAAGCGACTTTCGCAGAGCGATTTCACCGTAGTTCTCACCACCGATCACGGCTCAATCCGCACCTCAAAACCCATAAAGATAGTGGGCGACCGCAACACCAACACCAACCTACGCTATAAGTTGGGCAAGAATTTGAGCTATAATTCAAAAGAGGTGTTCACCATCAAAGAGCCACATAAGGCCCAACTGCCCTCGCCAAACATCAGCACCAGCTACGTTTTCGCCACGGGCAACAGTTTCTTTGCCTACCCCAACAACTACAATTACTACGTATCCTACTACAAGGATACGTTCCAACATGGGGGCATCAGCATGGAAGAGATGCTCGTTCCGCTAGTCACCATGCGGCGAAGGCGATAACAACGCACCACAAATATAGGATAACCCCACACAACACAACCACTTAACAAGTCGCAACAAAGGGCCAACGCGCCCCCAGATGCGGCCATAAACCACAACATACAATGACACTTACAATTACATCGTTGGCCCAAATACACAACGTGGCCAAACAATTCATCGACAATATGGGCACGGGTAAGGTGTTCGCCTTCTACGGAAAGATGGGTTCGGGCAAAACAACTTTCATCAAAGCCGTGTGCGAAGAGCTGGGCGTTACCGACGTTATCACCTCGCCCACCTTTGCCATCGTGAACGAATATCACAGCGAACAGACACCCAAACCCATCTTCCACTTCGACTTTTACCGCATAAAAAAGCTCGAAGAGGCGTACGATATGGGTTACGAAGACTACTTTTACAGCGGCTCTCTCTGTTTTCTTGAATGGCCCGAACTAATCGAAGAGATTTTGCCTGCCGATGTTGTGAAGGTAAAAATCGAGGAACAGGCGGACGGAAGTCGCACGGTGACGTTCTGAAAGCACAGCATATTGAAACTGCTCTGCCGCATTGGGCTTGTCTAAGCAACGCTGCTGTGTTAGCCCGAATACGGCACCAAAAGCACCGCACCACGTCTCAATGCCGCCTCGTTAGGCCGCATTGGGACGTGGTGCAGTTGTTTTATAGCCAACCATCGGCTGCTTGATGACCAACCACCCTTTGCCTTGTCGTCAACCATCCTTTGCTGTGTGGCCGACCAAAAACACTTTACAACACGATTAAGAGTCACTCAATTGCAGCCGAACGATACGTGCGAACTCGCCGTTCTCCTTCAACAACTCCTGGGGTGAGCCCTGTTCGCGCACCGTTCCCCCATCCAGAACCACGATATGGTCGGCATTTAGCACCGTGCGCATACGGTGGGCGATTATTACAACCGTTTTATTGCGCACCAGTTCTGATATTCCAGCCTGTATTTTGGTTTCATTCTCGGCATCGACACTAGCTGTTGCCTCGTCTAGCAGTATCACTGGCGCATCTTTCAAGAGCGCTCTCGCAATGGATATGCGCTGGCGTTCGCCTCCCGATAGTGTTTCGCCATTCTCTCCGATGATGGTGTCGTAGCCCTGCGGCATGCTCCTGATGAAGTCGTCGCATTGCGCCAATCGCGCCACCTGCCGCACGTCGTCGTCGGTGGCATTGCGTTTGCCAATGCGTATGTTGTCGGCAACAGAGGCATTGAACAGCAAAACGTCTTGGAAAACCACTGCATAATTCTTCAACAACGCCTCTGCATCCATCTCGGCGATGTTCTTTCCACCAAGTGTAACCTCCCCTTCGTCCACATCCCAAAAGCGTGCGGCAAGCTTGGCAGCCGTACTTTTGCCGCCGCCAGAAGGACCTACCAACGCCGTTACTTGACCTTGGCGGGCAGTGAACGACACATCGTGCAACACTTGTTTGCCCGTCTCGTAAGAAAAGCTCACTCCACGAAACGCGATGTCGTAACCATTCACCTCCACATCCTTGCTCCCATCGAGTGTGGGCATGGCTTCTATCTGCCTCATTCGCTTAATGCGTACGTCTAAGTAAGACAATACGACC
Organism: Prevotella sp. HMSC073D09; assembly: GCF_001814145.1. Classification (NCBI taxonomy): domain Bacteria; kingdom Pseudomonadati; phylum Bacteroidota; class Bacteroidia; order Bacteroidales; family Prevotellaceae; genus Prevotella; species Prevotella sp. HMSC073D09. The sequence continues at coordinate 10,789 of NZ_KV815115.1, forward strand.
ATGTGCGTGCAAACATCTTGTATGGGATTGTAAACCATTGCCGAAACAAGCACAAAGGCCAAATAGACAAACAGCGACACTTCGCCGCGCTGCATGAGCCACGCACCCAGCAACAACACCGAGGGCATGCCCAGCTTTAACAGCACAGCAGAGACGTTAACCAAAGAACTGGTCACCAATTCGCTGCTAACCAGAGCCTTTTCGTAGACATTGAGCCTCTCGTCCAGCTGCTTGTCATACGCCTCTTCGCCATTATATGCCTTAATCTCCTGCACACATTCCAGTCCCTCTTGTATCTGTTCGGTCAGTGCGCGTTTCACTTTGTAGTGCTTGGTAAAAGCCTTATCTATGCTACGCACAGACAAAAGCAACACCAACAAGGCCAGTGGCACGGGCCAGTACACGGCCAGAGCCAACCTCCAATCGTAAGAAAACAGGCCTATGCCCACCACAACCACGCTTGTGCCGGCGGCGAAAAGCTGGGGCACGGCATGCGAAAAGGTCTCTTCAAGCTGCGCACAATCCTCCATCATGGTGGAGGTTAGGTCAGACAGGTTGTGCTCTCCGAAGAATGCCAGCGGCAAACGGCGAAGCTTTTCGGCCAAGGTTATGCGCCGTTGTGCACTTTCCGCATACACGGTTACGTAGGTGCTGTTATACTGCCACCTGCTAACAACGAACATGATGCACAGGGCAACCAGGGCAAGCAGAAGGTAAAGCCACAGCGATTGGGGCGGCGCGGCGCGGCGCACATCAACATATTCCATCAAGAAGAAAAACAAATAGCTGGGTGGCAACATCAGCGCCACGTTTAACAGCGTAGAGAAGAATATGCCTCTACGCAGGTCTTTCGCCCCTTTTTCAGACAGTGCGAAACGGTTTTGAAAATATCTAATCATTATTTCTAGCCCCCTTAAGTTGTCGTTATAACCTCCATGCGATGGCCCGTTGGTATTCGTTCCACATGCGATAGTATCTTCCTTGGCGCCCAATAAGTTCTTCGTGCGTGCCTTGCTCGGCTATTTCTCCATTGTTCAGCACCACAATCCGGTCTGCATCTTGCACGGTGGTAAGCCTATGGGCAATCATCAGCACGGTTTTCCCTTTTGTAAGGTTTGCCAGGGCCCGCCTTATCAAGTGTTCGTTCTCGGGATCGGCAAAGGCGGTTGCCTCGTCTAGCACCACTATGGGCGCATCTTTCAAGATGGCTCGTGCAAGCACCAGCCTTTGTTGTTCGCCTCCTGATAGGTAAGTTCCGTCTGCGCCGATAACCGTATCCAGTCCCTTTGGCAGCCTATTCACTATTTCGCGACTTTGAGACAGGTCCACGGCACGGTTTATCTGCTCGATGGTTGCCCCCTCATTACCATAGCGCAGGTTGTCCAGCAGTGAGGTTTTAAACAGGCGTGTGTTTTGGAAAACGAACGACACGCATTGCATCAGCTCCGCCTTGTGCACCTGCCTAACGTCCACCCCGCCTATGCTTACGCTGCCCTCGCACACGTCCCAGAAACGTGGCACCAGCCGTGCGAGGGTTGTTTTGCCACTGCCCGAAGCTCCCACGATGGCCGTTGTGCTTCCCTGAGGCATGTCCAGGCAAACGCGGTGCAGAGCCTCTTTCTCCGCATCTCCGTATTTAAAGCTCACTTTGTCTAGGCAAATGCCGTACGAAGTGATTTTTCGCGGTTCGCTGCTCATGGGCAATGGGGTAGCCTCGGTTAGCCTTTCCAGCCTTTCTATAGCCTCGTTGGCCATGAACAAGCTTTGCATAAGGTGCATCATCCGCATCACGTTAAGCCCGATTATCGGGGCGATGAGCACATATAAGAACATGTTGGCGATGACGACAGCAGCATTTCGCCCGTGCCCTATCATCACGATGCCCACAGGTACGAGCACAAAGGCGAAGGCGTTGATGGCTACGATGTAGAAAGACATAGGCGTACGCCACACCAGGGTGTACTTAATAACGAGGTCTCGATAGGCGATGATGCTGTTGTAGAAGCGTTTGAACGAGAAAACCGTTTGTTGGAACACCTTTACAACGGGTATTCCCCGCACGTACTCAACCGCCTCTGCGCCCATCCGCTCTTGCGCATCCAGGTATAGTCGCTGAAACTGGTTGTTCTTGGGGTTCATCATAAAGCCCATTATGCCGAAGGCGCATACGATGGGAACAAGCGCAGCCAAGCCCAACTGCCAGTCTACGGCGAGCAACAGCGCGACAACGCCCAGCGGCGAGACGATGCTGCCCGCCACATCGGGCAGTATGTGGGCCACGAAGGTGTGCGTTTGGCTCGAGTCTTCATCGATAACCTTGCGCATGCCGCCCGTGTTATGGGTGTCGAAAAAGCCCAATGGCGCCCGCATCAAAGCGTGCATGGCCTGCCGCCGCATGTTGGTTTCCACGCGGAAAGCCGCTAGGTGAGACAGCGCTAGCGCCAAGAAGTAGAGCAACACGTTGAATACAGACACGGCAAAGGCGGCAAGGGCGTAGTTCCACACGGGCGTGGTGGCCAGATTGCCACCAGTGGTGAGCAGCGTGCGCACCACCAGCCACACCAAGACAAAGGGAACAAGCGACAATAGCCCGTTTATGGCCGACAAAGCCACCGAAAGCGGCAGCAAAGCCTTGCGCCTGCCCATGTAGTTTCCCAGTCGTTTAAGTACTTTTATCATATTGTTAGTCGCATTTGTTGTTTACTTATGCCCCCACTTAAAGCTCCTTGCCACGTTTCGGCACGGTTTACATGGCGGCATACAATGTTTCTTGTTTTTATTTGGCACGCTTAGCCCACTCCGCCCGTCCGCCTTATGGTAGTGTTCGGCTAGGTATTGTAGAGTGTCGGCAAGCTTGTTTATGCCTGTTTGCTCAGCTTCATTATACCATACGCCAATCCCAGCCAGCCCTTTTGTAGGCCTTTTGCCCCAAATTTCATTAAGTTTGGCAACGCATGGTGTCGAAACCCAAGGGCAGCGTACAGCAACAAGCCTCTAATTAGGTTGCGTGCGGAATATTTTTAATGTATATGTTGTTTACGCTGGCTGTTCTTAGTTGTTTACAAAGGTATCACTTTAAATCCAAATAACGGACAAATGAGAAAGCAAAAAACGGCCAATCGTAACTTATAAGGAGGACCGTATGCCAATTTTCCCTATCGCGTTTCAAGGCTTTTCCCCACCGGCCTACAAACAATTCCTTATCGCGAGGTTTGTTTTTAGTGGCAAAATGGAGATTGTTACGTGGGTATCGTCAGGCCAATTAACAAATGTTTGGCGTACAACTTGTGCAGAGAAATGCACTGTTAGCACCTGAAAGCCCTACGAAGTGCGGCTTATTGCACGACGGTACGCTGCTATTGTACGGCAAACAGAAGTTGCAAGCCATTCTTTCCTGATAGAAAACACGTACTTTGCATGGGCGAAAAGGCGGTTAAAGCGGAGAAGAATAGGGCATAGAAAGCAACAAGTGGGATTGAAACACTTGGTGGGAGGAGGGCAACCCGAAAGGCTAAGTAACACAACGGCTCTACACGCCATACAGCCCGAGCCTAGGAAAACGACTGGTAAAAATTGGTTAAATCAGCAGCAATACCTTGCATAAGTCGCAGAATTGGCGTAACTTAGGGCACGCCCACACTCGGAGAGGCAGGCCTAACCATGTTGGTCATGCACCTCACGATGAGAAGATGTGGGCGGAGAACACCACAATAAGGACTTAATAAAGGATGCTGATATGAAACAAGTGATAGGAGTTGCCGTGGCCATAGCATTGCTGGCAGGCTGCGCAGGAACACGAAACTTATCGCCCGAAAAGGCGAAAAGGCAGGCCGAAATGGCACAAAAGGTGAACGAAGGCCTAGAAAAGCAACAATATACAATAGAGGTAAGCCACGTATATCCCATGCGAATGCAGGCCAAAGCCTTGTCTTACGGCTATTACATCAAGGTGTCGGGCGACTCCATTTATTCGTACCTGCCCTATTTCGGGCATGCCTACCGCGTGCCGTATGGCGGAGGAAAAGCACTAGACTTTGCCGAAAAGATGACCGACTACACCATAACCAAAGGCAAAGACGGACGAATGAACATCGAAATAAAGGTAAACAACCGCGAAGACCGCTATGCCTATCACCTAGAAGTGTACGATAACGGACACGCCTACATCGATGTTTCGGCCGACGAACGCGACCGAATTGGCTTTGCTGGGATGATGAACGTGGGGCGATAAGGGGAATGACGAAATGCTTATTAAAAGGATGACGTATGGAGGCGGACCTGTCTTATTGGCGATTTATTGAAGAATGGCATCCCAAGTATTGGTCGGACGACAGGGTGCTTCTTTGCGATATTCTTTTTCGCCACTTGGAAAAAGAAGATGTTGATGAAGATGATAAAAAGTGGATCGCAAAAGACTTTAACTCGAATGAAGAAATTGTACACGAGCTAAAACGCTTGGAAAAAGACCTTTATTCGAAAAGTCTTGATAATTATTATGAGCGGTTGTTGGCATAAAATGGGTTTATCATATTGAGAGGAGTTTGTTATCTTTGTGATGCCAGCACAAGATAAACACCACGCTCATATTACGAAGAGCAGGTCAAATCAACTCACTAGCTTGATAAACTCGCAGAAACACCAACAAATCCCGAATACATCAACACATCAATTTACGAGCTCATCAACTCATAAATTCAAAAGCCCATCAACTCACCAACCTACAATTTCATTAACTCAAAAAATCAAAACCCACCAACTCACAAACTCAAAAGCCCCATCAACTAACAAACTTACAAGCTCACCAACTCATCAACTCGTTAACTTGTCAACTGGCTAAGGTGGAAACTGGCTGCGCCCACTAGCCTTGTCAACTCGTTAACGTGTTAACTTGTCAACTGGCTAAGGTAAAAACAGGCTGCGCACAATAGCCTTGTCAACTCGTTAACTTGTCAACCTGTGAACTGACTAGGGTGAAAACTGGCTGCGACCTCTAGCCTTGTCAACCCGTTAACGTGTTAACTTGTCAACTGACAAAGGTGAAAAATGGCTGCGCACAATAACCTTATCAACCCGTTAACGTGTTAACCTATCAACTGACTAAGATGAAAACTGGCTGCGCCCACTAGCCCTGTCAACTTGTTAACTAGTCAACTTGTCAACTCAAAAAAAATAAATTTTATTTTACAACAGCCCTCTAATTTTCAATCCGTTCTAGCGAAAAAACAGGTTAAAAGGTAGGTAAATAACTACCATTTCAGACCTTTCACATCTTTCAGCTTGTCTATTTTTAAGAAGAAAACCCACGTTTTGCACCATTTTGCCTTTCTAGATTGGTTGCCAACCCGCATTTTTTCAACCCCAAATCACCCACTTTTAGCTCCCAAAACCCACTTTTTAGCGGCTATTTTGCCCTTTTTGGCCATGTGTTTCATGGTTCTAAAAGGTTTTGTTTATACACTTTCAGTGGATATTTATGCTTTTCATACCGCATTAAGCACCATTTAGCACTGCGTTTTGCACCCTTTTACCCTGCATTTAGCACCAAAATGCACCGCGTTTAGCACCAAATAGCACTGCGTTTAGCACCAAAATGCACTGCGTTTTGGTGCTAAATGCACGGTATTTTGCTGCAAATAGCCCAAAGGTTGGTGCAAATGGCGGTTCTTTGGAATATAAATTCATTTT
>NZ_KV815115.1:16573-36448 GCF_001814145.1 Prevotella sp. HMSC073D09
TTCGCGAGAATCGATTTTTTGCGACAAGGTGAGCACTTGGTGGATAAAAAGGGCACTTATGAGGTTAAATTTCTTACTAAAAACTGGACAAAAGTGCTTATGCCGCATACCAACACGTGAGCAACGGCACAGAAACCACATACACTTACTATCGACAGCGCGAGCAGTTGGCGGGCATGCTGCCCACGGCCAACGGACACAGCACTATGGAAACGCAGAAGTAAAGCCGCCATTAACGGCCAGTTTTCAACTTGTAGATGGTGCATTGAATGCTTTCTGCCAAGTTGTTTTTTTGAAACATAACCACGACTTGCCACAAGCAAAAGGGGGCAGGATTTCAGATTTTATCGTATCTTTGTGCCTACCCCGCACATGGGCGGAGTGTTTATCGTGGTTTTACAGCACAAAGGGCATAAACCCCTCTCCATTTATAAGAATATTAAAAGTCAAGACATCTTCACGGTTGAGAATAACAAACAATGCCACGAAAGTAGAATTGTTGAGGAGACTTTTTATGTCAGTAGCCGCGACAAGTAAGTTTACAAAATGGGCAATTGGCAAGTTTCCGCGGAGGCGAGTTAACCTAGTAGCTACCAACTTGTAACCGAAAGAACACGCAAAGCTATCAAATGGTAAAGCCGCCCACACGCGCATTGGAAAGAAAAACACGATGCAAGGCTTTGTAGTTTTAGGTTTTTGCATTATATTTGCACTTAATATAGACTAGATGCAACAAGACACCTAAAATGAAAGAATTTGTAATATCCGAGGTTAAAGCCGAAACCGCCGTGCTGGTGGGGCTGATAACACAACAGCAAAACGAGGCCAAGACCAAAGAATATCTCGACGAATTGGAGTTTTTGGCCGACACGGCAGGCGCCGTTACGGTGAAACGTTTCACCCAAAGGCTTAATGCGCCTAGTATGGTTACATACGTGGGCAAAGGCAAACTCGAAGAGATAAAACAATATATACTGGCCGAAGAAGAGGCCGAACGCGAAGTGGGAATGGTTATTTTCGACGATGAGTTGTCGGCTAAACAAATGCGCAACATCGAAAAAGAACTGAACGTGAAGATATTGGACCGCACTTCGCTCATCCTCGACATCTTCGCCATGCGCGCGCAAACGGCAAATGCCAAAACGCAAGTGGAGCTGGCGCAATACAGATACATGCTGCCAAGGCTGCAACGACTGTGGACTCACCTTGAAAGACAAGGCGGCGGTTCGGGTAGTGGCGGCGGAAAAGGCTCGGTGGGACTGCGTGGACCAGGTGAAACGCAGCTCGAAATGGACCGCCGAATTATCCTCTCGCGCATGGCTTTGCTGAAAGAACGATTGGCCGAGATTGACAAACAAAAGACTACACAACGCAAAAACCGCGGTAGGATGGTGCGCGTGGCACTGGTGGGCTATACCAACGTGGGCAAAAGCACCATCATGAACCTGCTTGCAAAGAGCGAAGTGTTTGCCGAAAACAAGCTTTTCGCCACGCTCGACACGACAGTAAGGAAGGTGGTGGTTGAAAATCTGCCCTTTCTCTTGGCCGATACCGTGGGCTTTATACGCAAGTTGCCCACCGATTTGGTTGACTCGTTCAAGTCGACACTAGACGAAGTGCGCGAGGCCGACTTGCTTGTGCACGTGGTAGACATATCGCATCCCGACTTTGAGGAGCAGCTTGCAGTGGTGGAAAAGACACTAACCGAACTGGACTGCGCCGACAAACCCAGCATGATTGTGTTTAACAAGATAGACAACTACACCTTCGTGAAGAAAGATGAGGACGACCTTACACCCGCAACAAAGGAAAATATGACCCTCGACGACCTGAAACGAACGTGGATGGCACGGCTAAACGACAACTGCATATTTATTTCGGCACGCGAAAAAACCAATGTCGACGAACTGAGAGACAGGCTATACGCCAAAGTTCGCGAACTGCACGTGCAGAAATATCCCTATAACGACTTTTTATACGAAATGGAATGATATACCGATTACTTACCGATGAGGAAATAACCCTGCTAGAAGACCACGGCTGTCAGGCCGAGAACTGGGAGGCAATTATGGTGGCCGAAGACTTCAAACCCACCTACGTGCACGACGTTACCTTTTATGGCGACATCAAACTGGGCGTGTTCGAGAAGAACATCGAGGTTAGTAGGGGGTTCCTTAAACATTCGGGCTTGCGCAATGCCACGCTCCGCAACGTGTGCATCGGCGATAACAGCCTGGTGGAGAACATCGGTAACTACATCAACAACTATACCATCGGCGAAGAATGCTACATCTCTAACGTTAGCACGATGGAAACAATGGAGGGCGCAACGTATGGCGAGGGAAACCTCATATCGGTGCTTAACGAGGTGGGCGAAGGCAATGTTACGCTTTTCGATGGGCTGAATAGCCAGCTGGCCGCATTCATGGTGAAACACAATGCCGACAAAGAACTGCGCGAAAGGATAAGGCAAATGATTGCCGAAGAGCTTGAACGCACCCTACCCGACCGCGGGACGATTGGCTTTGGCGTGAAAATAGTGAACACGCGCGAGGTGGTGAACACCATCGTACAAGACAATTGCGAGGTGAACGGCGCGGCAAGACTATTCGATTGCTCGCTGCTTAGTGCGGCAGGTTCGGGCGTATATGTGGGCAGCGGCGTTATTTGCGAGAACTCTATCGTGGCCGACGGCTCTTCGATAACCAACGATTGCAACCTGCAAGACTGCTATGTGGGCGAGGCTTGCCAGCTAACCAATGGCTTTACGGCATCGGCCAGCGTGTTTTTTGCCAACAGCTACATGAGCAACGGCGAGGCCTGCGCCGCCTTTTGCGGTCCGTTCACGGCCAGCCATCATAAAAGTTCGCTGCTCATTGGGGCCATGTTCTCATTTTATAACGCAGGTTCGGCCACCAATTTCAGTAATCATGCCTACAAGATGGGGCCTATGCACTACGGCATTTTGGAGCGTGGAACGAAGACGGCAAGCGGTGCTTACATCCTAATGCCCGCCAACATCGGGGCTTTCTCGGTGTGTTTTGGCAAGCTAATGCACCATCCCGACACGCGCAACATCCCCTTTTCGTACCTCATTGCCTATGGCGACATCATGTATCTTGTGCCGGGGCGCAACCTAAACACCGTGGGTTTGTATCGCGATGTGCGCAAATGGCCCAAGCGCGACATACGTCCACGCAGCGGACAAAAAAGCATTGTGAACTTTACTTGGCTTAGTCCGTTCACCGTTAACGAGATGTTGCAAGGCAAACAGATACTAGAAAAGCTACGCGAGGCACAAGGCGAGAACGTAGCTGAATACAATTTCAGGGGATACGTGATTACCAACAACTCGCTAAACATCGGTTTGCGCAACTACGACATGGCCATCAAGATGTTTTTGGCGCGCTGTGTGAGGAAGTATGGACCAACCGAACCCGCATCAACCACTGGCTGGAAGCAGTGGAGCGACCTGTCGGGTCTGCTGCTGCCAGAAAGCGAAGAGCTTAGACTAATTGAAGAAATAAAGAACCGCGAGATAACCGACATACAACGAGTAACCGAACGTTTCGGCGAGATTGGCGAGCGTTACGAGCAATACGAATGGGCCTTCGCCTATCGTCTGATAAACGAATACTACGGCATCGCACAGCCTAGGCACGCCGATTGGCAAGACATCATCGACCAAGGGTGCGAGGCCAAGCGGCAATGGATTGCCACAATAAGGGAAGATGCCTTGAAGGAGTACAAGTTGGGCGACGTGGAAGAGGATGTATATCGCGGATTTGTGGAACAGCTAAATAAGGAAACCGAATAATATCAACAAAACAAATCTTATCGTATGAGCATTAAATCGATTTTGGTTGCCTTGCTCCTCACAGGAGCGGCAACAGCCATGCAAGCAAAAGATTACAAGTACCAAACGGTGAAGGGCGACCCAACGGGGACGCGCATCTACACCCTGGACAACGGGCTGCGCGTGTATCTCTCGGTAAATAAAGAGACACCACGCATTCACACCTACGTAGCAGTAAAGACGGGAAGCAGAAACGACCCCGCCGAAACTACGGGCTTGGCACACTATCTGGAACACCTGATGTTTAAGGGAACGAAACAATTCGGCACAACCGATGCCGAAAAGGAGGCGCCCTTGCTGAAAGACATCGAAAAAAGGTACGAGAAATACCGCACACTTACCGACCCCGAACAGCGCAAAAAGGCCTACCACGGCATAGACAGCGTGTCGCAATTGGCTGCCAAATACTTCATCCCCAACGAGTACGACAAGCTGATGTCGTCTATCGGAGCCGAAAAAACCAACGCATACACCAGCAACGATGTTACGTGTTACACGGAAGACATCCCCGCTAACGAAGTGGACAACTGGGCAAAGATACAGGCCGACCGTTTCCAAAACATGGTTATACGCGGTTTCCACACCGAGTTGGAGGCCGTTTACGAGGAATATAACATCGGACTTACACGCGATGGCAACAAAGTTTGGCAAGCCATTTCGAAGTTGTTGACACCTACACACCCCTACGGAACCCAGACCACCATCGGTACACAAGAGCATTTGAAGAATCCTTCGATTGTAAATATCAAGAATTACTTCAACCGCTACTACGTTCCCAACAACGTTGCCATCTGCATGGCGGGCGACATGGACCCCGATAAGGTTATCGCCACCATCGACAAATACTTCGGCTCGTGGAAGAAAAGCGATAACCTTTCCTTCCCACAGTTCCCCAAACAAAAGCCACTTACGGCTCCGAAAGACACCACCGTTATGGGTCCGGAGGCCGACGAGCTGATGATGGCATGGCGATTTGACGGCGGAAAGTCGCTACAAGGCGACACTTTGGACGTGATTGCCAACATCCTGAGCAACGAAAAGGCCGGACTGATGGACATTAACCTGGCCCAAAAGATGAAATACCTTGGCGGCGGCAGCATATCTTTTCAGCTAGCCGAATATGGTTTGCTGGGATTATGGGCATCGCCCAAAGAAGGACAGAGCCTTGACGACGTGAAAAAACTTGTTTTGGGAGAAGTAGAGAACTTAAAGAAAGGTAACTTCTCCGACAACCTCTTGCCCGCCGTTATCAACAACATGAAGTTGGAGTACTATCACGCGCTAGAAAAGAACAAAGACCGAGCCGACCAATTTGTAGACGCCTTTATCAACGGCAAAGACTGGCAGACCGTGGTTGGAAGGCTCGACCGCATATCGAAGATGACCAAGGCACAGATTGTGGCCTTTGCCAATAAGCACCTCAACAACAACTACGCGGTGGTTTACAAGCGACAAGGCGAAGACACCACACAAAAGAAAATAGACAAACCACAGATAACGCCCATCCCTTCGAACCGCGATTTGCAAAGCGACTTCGTGAAAGAAATCATCGCCAGCAAGACTACGCCCATCGAACCGCGCTTTGTAGACTTTAACAAAGACCTAGTAAAGACGAAGACGAAGAAAGGCTTGCCCGTGCTTTACGTGCCAAACAAGGACAACGGACTGTTTACTTTGGCCTTCCACTACGACTTTGGAAAGGAAGCCGACAAGCGTTTGGACATCGCAACCGAGTATCTGGACTATCTTGGCACCAACAAATTGACGCCCGAACAGGTGAAACAACGTTTCTATCAACTGGCTTGCGATTACAGCATATCAGCAGGAGCCGACAATTTGAACATCACCATCACCGGCCTTAACGAGAACATGCCCAAGGCTTTGTGGCTGGTTGAACACCTATTGGCCAACGCCAAGGTAGACAATGCTGCCTACAAGCAACTTGTGGAACTGGTAAAGAAGGGACGCAAAGACAGCCGAAGCAACCAAGTGTCCAACTTCATGGCCCTCGCGGCTTACGGCATGTATGGCCCATACAACACCGTTCGTAACGTGATGACCAACGCCGAGCTAGACAAAACTAACCCGCAAAGCCTGCTCAACCTGCTTAAAGGCCTGCGGAACTACAAGCACGAGGTACTTTATTGCGGACAATCTACCCCCGAAGAATTGGTAAAAGCAGTTGACGAAAATCACGCCATCGGCAAGACACTGGCCAACGTACCACAAAACAAGGCCTACACCAAGGTGCAAACCAAAGAAAACGCGGTATGGATTGCACCCTACGAGGCCAAAAACATCTACATGATGCTGTACAACAACAGCGGAAAAGGCTGGAACTTAGAACAGCGTCCGATGGTGTACCTGTTTAACGAATACTTTGGAACAGGTATGAACAGCATCGTTTTCCAAGAGCTAAGGGAAACTCGCGGATTGGCATACAGTGCCTCCGCACGCTATAACACACCTTCGAGAGTGGGCGAAACGGAGTCGCTACAAGCCAATATCATCAGTCAGAACGACAAAATGATGGACTGCGTGCGCGCCTTTAACAGCATCATCGACGAGATGCCGCAAAGCGATAAGGCCTTCGAACTGGCCAAACAGGCTTCGATGAAGCGCATCGCCACCGAACGTACAACGAAGTTTGGCATCATCAACGCTTATCTGCAAGCACGCCGCCTAGGACTAGACTTCGACATCAAAGAACGCATTTACAATGCGCTGCCCAAGATTACGCTCAAAGAGATGGTTGAATTTGAAAAGCAGACAATGGCCAAAAAGCCCCTGCGTTATCTCATCCTTGGTGACGAGAAGAACCTCGACATGAAGGGACTGGAGAAGATTGGCAAGATTAAAAAGCTAACAACCCAAGAGATTTTTGGATATTAAGTAGTGAGGTTGGGAGGTGCTGAGTATGTGAGTTCATAAGTTTGTGGGGCTGTTCATTCATTCCTCGCATGCGCAATGAACTTACATACTTATGCTGCCAAAGGCTCATGAGCTTACAAACCCGTGAACTTAGAGCCCCCAAAGCCATTGGTTTAAGGCCGGTTCTAAAAATTACCTTTGCTGTATTTCTAACTTTTTAGCTGAGCAGGTTTTGCTTACTTCTTGAAGGAGCACAGTGAACTATGCAACTGAAAGAGTAAGCGAAAGATCCCAGGATAAAAGCAAAAAGACAGTGAAGAGCAATACAAGGAACAACAATTGAACCTTTGCAGGGACTTTTTAGAACATGCCTTAACTCCTTAACTTCTTAATTCCTTAGCTCCTTATTAAATATAAATACAAACATTATGGCACAAACACCCGAATTTAAGTACGCTCCCATGTTTCAGTTAGGCAAAGACGAAACAGAGTATTACCTGCTCACTAAGGACGGCGTATCGGTTAGCGAATTTGAAGGAAACGAGATTTTGAAAGTGTCTCCCGAGGCACTGACGATGCTCGCCAACACCGCTTTCCGCGATGTTAACTTCCTTTTAAGGCGCGAACACAACGAACAAGTTGCAAAAATACTTACAGACCCCGAAGCCAGCGACAACGACAAGTACGTGGCGCTGACCTTTCTTCGCAATGCAGAAGTGGCGGCAAAGGGCAAATTGCCTTTCTGCCAAGACACAGGAACGGCCATCATTCACGGCGAAAAGGGACAACACGTGTGGACAGGTTTCTGCGATGAGGAGGCACTCTCTAAGGGCGTGTACAAAACTTACACGGAAGAGAACCTGCGCTACTCGCAAAACGCACCCCTCAACATGTACGATGAGGTGAACACACGCTGCAACCTACCTGCACAAATAGACATTGAGGCCACCGAAGGCAAAGAATATCGTTTCCTTTGCGTGGTGAAAGGCGGTGGGTCGGCCAACAAAACTTACTTTTATCAGCAAACAAAGGCCTTGCTACAAAACCCAGGAACGCTGGTGCCTTTCCTCATCGACAAGATGAAAAGCCTTGGAACGGCAGCTTGTCCGCCATATCACATCGCCTTCGTTATCGGCGGAACGAGTGCCGAAAAGAACCTGCTCACCGTGAAGTTGGCCTCAACGCACTTCTACGACTCGCTACCCACTACGGGCGACGAGACGGGGCGCGCCTTCCGCGATGTGGAATTGGAGAAACAATTGCTAGAAGAAGCCTACAAAATTGGGCTTGGTGCACAATTCGGCGGCAAGTATTTTGCCCACGATATACGCGTGGTGCGCTTGCCAAGGCATGGTGCATCGTGTCCTGTTGGCATGGGCGTGAGCTGCTCGGCCGACCGAAACATCAAGGCTAAGATAAATAAGGACGGCATTTGGATTGAGAAATTGGACGATAATCCCGGCGAATTAATACCCGAAGAGATGCGCCATGCAGGCGAAGGAAATGCCGTGAAGATAGACCTAGACAGGCCCATGACCGAGGTTCTCAAAGAGTTGAGCAAGTATCCCGTATCTACGCGCCTCAGCCTGAACGGTACTATCATCGTGGCACGCGACATCGCGCACGCCAAACTTAAAGCACGACTAGACGAAACGGGCGACCTGCCACAATATCTTAAGGATTATCCCGTGCTCTATGCCGGTCCTGCGAAAACGCCAAAAGGTCTGCCATGCGGCTCAATGGGTCCAACCACGGCCAACCGTATGGACCCCTACGTAGACGAATTCCAAGACCACGGCGGCTCAATGATTATGATTGCCAAGGGAAACCGCACCCAAGTTGTTACTGACGCTTGCAAAAAGCATGGCGGTTTCTATCTGGGAAGTATCGGCGGCCCTGCTGCGGTGCTGTCGTTAAACTCGATCAAGAGCATCGAGTGCGTGGAATTCCCAGAGATTGGCATGGAAGCCGTGTGGAAAATTAGGGTAGAAAACTTCCCTGCCTTCATCCTCGTAGACGATAAGGGCAACGATTTCTTCACCCAGCTTAAACCGTGGAACCCTACGTGCAATCACTGATTTGCACGCATGAGCATACATCGAGAAAGCGGGATGGTTATGAGAACCATCCCGCTTTTTATGTAAACGCACACCATATTTACCCCCATGTATTGCTGTCTGGTAAAGCTATTTTCTCCCAACCTGTGCCAGAGAAATCGCTTTATCCCAAACCGGGCGTTGAGCCTGTGTAGATTTTGTGTATTGTTGAGCATATTGCCTGTATTATTCTTGAAGACGTGGCAGACTACATGGGGGAAATAAGACAGGCAAGATGCCGACAAGCAAACAAAAGAAGAACAGGCTATGATGGAAACAGCCTATAAAATTTGATAGGCGACCGATTGGGGATAAATATAAATGAAGGCGAGCTTACAGCACCTGCCATAAGCTCGCCATCTTGTGTTTAGATGTGATAACTCTCGTTGTCAAAATCCTCGTTCTCCTCAAAATCTTCCTCAAACATGTCTCCTGGCTTGGCGCCAGGTTCGTCTGATTGGAATGAGCCTGCGGCCAAGTGGACTTCTGGTAAGAGTTGCTCCGCCACGATGTGTGGCGTTATATACTTCTTCCTTTTCATCATCTTTCGTGTTTTAGTTAACAATCATCTTCTTTCCGTTCACCAGATATACGCCTGGCGAGAGATAGAACGTGCGCGTTTCGCCAGCCTTTATCATGGCACGTGCAGCACACTGACCAGACACCGTATATATAGTTAATGGAACATTCTTTGTTGCTTCGGCGGTAATCTGACCGGTAGAAACCGATACTTTGAGCACCACCTCTTCCTGAACGTCGTCAATGCCTGTTGACGTAGCCTCTTCTTCCCCATCGAAACTAATCTCGAACGAGTTGAGCAACTTAGCCAAGTGTAGTCCTTGGTTCTCAAAATGGAAGAACGTACGGAAGGGGAAGAGGAACAGTTGCGACTTTTTGAGGTTCTTGAATGCCACAAATCTGTCGAGCGAGAAGTAGAACACCATATCGTTTCCTGCCTTGTTCAGCACACGTCCAGAGTAGGTATAATAGCTCTTGAACTTCACCGGCGAGTTGTCTAGCTTGCTTTGAACTTCGTAACTTCCCACTACACCCGTTTGCGTGGTAGGCGTTTTCTCTATCAGTGCTCCTTTCTCGGTAGCCACGAACGAAACGTTGCCGTTGCCATAGCCCTCGGCCACCATTACGATGTAAGGCACGTTGGCTTCGCTCTTAGGCACACCCGTAAGGTAATCGAACTTAGCCACAACATCGTAGTCGGCCCCTTCATGTTTCTTGTCTGACTTAAATGCCAGCGCATTGGACTTCATCTTGGCCAGGTAGAACTTCGATTGCGGGCCAACAGCATTGCTGTGCATGGCACTTCCGTCTAACGACAGGGCGTAGGGCAGTACCACCGTGGCGTATTTCACGCGCCCCTTACCCTGCACGGTGACGTCGCGTGTGTAAGTGACGTAGGCATCAGACTTCAATTGCACGCTGTATGGCGTGAAGAACGGCATCTTATCGGTGAGTGTTACGTTGGAATGCCCATCAAACCCCTTACCATCCGTGCGTTGTATGGCAACATTTTCAATGTTCGCCAGGCTTGCAGCCCTGTAAGGTAAGAATATCAGCGCGTTCTTAGACAACTTGCTGCGCAGGTCTTCCATCATCGGCTTCAACTTCTGCGTACTGTTCTCCCGAATGATGTCAAACAGGTTGGAATTGTCTACGTACAACACGTCGTTAAGGCTCTTTGGCACATTGGGGTCTGTTCCCTTAGCAATCGACTCCTTCATCACGTCAATTATCTGCTTGAGCGTTAGGTAGCCATACTTACTGGTTGCGCCCACCTGGTGCTTGTTGCCCTCAAATCCCGACTCAGTGGTTTGGATTTCAGCACCCACCATCGGTGTAGACAGATAGTGATTGTTGGCCGCATCCTTGTAGTACATCGGTTTATCGTAAATGGAATGCCACTTCACCTTTGCCTTATAGTTGGCTATTTTCAGCTTGATTATCGTATGATAATAAGCGAAAGCCCTGTGTTGCTCCTTGGTTGTAGGTGCAATGTTGTAGCGCGTTTCGTCGGTGGTGTAGAGATACATGGTTTTTGTTTCGTTGTCTTGCAACTGTGCATTCTCTTTTACAAACTTACCTTTCTCAAAATGGCTATGCTTCTGTCCAGCAATCTCCGTCACCACTTCGCCCGTCATCTTCTTATAGGCAGCCATGGTGAATTGCCGTTGAGTGAAATAATTAGATTGCTTTCCAACCGAAGTGTTGGCCAAGTCGGCCGCATTGTTAAAGGGGAAAGCAATATTTCCTGCCAAAGCTACTTTCACTTTCTTTTCGTAATCGTAGTTGGCCACGATGTCCTTGTGTCCATATAGGTCGTCGCCCACCGCATCATAATACTCTGACGCCACGAAACTATATCGCGAGTTGTGCGTACCGGGGTTGTTAAGGTAGGTTTCATCGGCAAAGTTCGACTTCAGATTGCGGAACGTGAACTGCAACTTTGTCTTGTCTGAGAATCCTATGGGAACTCTGTAAACGAATTTTTCGCCTCCCAATTCGAAGTTGGTTGCCTCGAATGTGCGCACCTGTTCCGTGTTGTCTTTACCATGACACACCACATCTACTGAGGATATGTACGGGTTAAGGTTCTCCATAAAGACGGATATGTTAACCAACGCCGTTGTAGAACCGCTAGGAGTTAGGGGTTCTACCTTTATCTTCACGGCATCATTATTAAACTTACCAATCTTGATGGTTTCATCCGAAGAGCCCATCGTAATCGTTTTTGTTTGTGTAAGTGGGTCAGACAGCTCACCCGTTGGGCCGTACACGGTAAGTTTGTAACCTGTGGAGGTGTTATAGTCGTCCAGTTCTCCCTGTTTTGGAAAGGCATAACCGCCATGAAAAGCATAATTACTAAATAAAGCCTTCTTATGTAACGTTCCCCTTAAGAAACATTTTTGTTTATGCCGATCCCAAAAATAAGGTTTCCCATTTTCCCAGAGGAATCTCACATGCTTGTTGTCAGTTGTCATTGTGATAGACTTGTCGCTGGCAGCTGCATCTTGTTCACAAAACATGTAAAGGGGTTTTCCATTCTTTATAGTATAGAGCTCGTCGTTCATCGTCCGATGCCAAATCACCTTCCTACCCATTTGCCAGTCACAATTCTCATCCAAATAATAGTCGTGACCGACAAACCTGGTCGTGAGAGTAAATCCGGGAGATTTGAACTGCCCTTGTTTACAAGTCACTTTCACGCCTACAATGCGGTAGCCGACGTCTATCTGGCTTTCTCCCTTTTCAGAGAACACACTGGCCTTTGTGGGAGCTTCCACATAATACGTGGCGTTATCCAAGGCATACCACTTCTTTCCGCCACTAATCACTTGCCGAATGGTTTTGTGTCCCCTCTCAGCCTTCCACGTTTTTCCGTCGTGAGCATCCTCCTGATAGAGTTTCACACTGGCAGTCATAGAACGGCCCTTGTATTGGTCGTAACTATAAAACGATTTTCCGGCCTTGGTGTGTTTCTCCAATTTCCCCACATCGGTCTTGCCCAGTTCGAAGTCGTTGTCCGCCAAGCTGACTTTGGTTTCATTCTCCAAGGTCTGTTCCAGCTTATATTCAAAAGCATCGTGAGCCGTGAAAGTTAGTTCAATACTTTCGTAGGTAAATGCGGCCAAGTGTCCATTAGACATATTGCCTGTGAAACAGAAGTAAATAATGTTCCCCATGTCGGGTGCTTGCCTTTGTATGGTGTATGTCTTCCCAGGCTGGTTCTTGTGGATAATTACCTTCTCTCCCGAACGATAGGTTGGTATCTCCATGGTTTGTCCCTGTTTTATTTCTGCCCTATCCACCTCTCCGAATATCCAGTCGATGTCGCGCCCAAAGCGTAGGGTAGCAGGGAACACATCGTCAAGAATCTTCCTATCGTTGGGCATCTTGAGGTTATCCCTGATAACAATCTTATAACCCGTAATCTTATAACCTTTGGGTAGTGCAATGGCCGAATAGTTGGGTGAAACTCCTGTACAATGCACTAGCTTGTTTTTATAGTAAACAAAGTTACAAGTATGGTTTCCCAACATGCCGTCGGGCGAAATGACGGCCTCTTCTGAACACGAGTAGTTGATGGGCAACTGCTTGTGTTGCCACAGCGATCCATAGCCTGCTTGGAAGCCCACCTCAAGTGGATTGTGCGTATAAGCTGTTATTAGATTTCCCAATGCTGGGCTGATGGTTGCGTTTTGTGCCGACAACGGCACGCCAGGCCAAGCCAAAAACAAGGCTACGATTAGCAATAACGGATAGCTTCTAAGCTTCCGAAAGATGTAATACTTTTTCATAATAGATACTTTTTTTCAGTTATGTCATCATGATATTTCCCCGAACTTCTGCTATGGTTTTTGCCGTCAACGAGTCATATCTGCTTAAATTAAACTAAGTTCGAGTTCCTGTTCGATGTGGTTTGCTTTTCATGGCTATCACTTTCCTCTCTCCCTAAAACTCTCTTCTCATTGTTGGCGGTGATGCCGCCTAGTCTCGCATGGCCAATCACTCTCTATTGCTTCGCGTTTTGCATGGCGGGCGAGTTGATCTTACATTATCATATTGATGCGATTAAAACATTTCGCACACTATTTCACGCCACAAAGATAGTTAATATTTTACAAAGCACAAGACTTTTAGTGTAAAATAATCTTTCTTACGCCTATATTAATTGGAGTACATACTCTTTAAGATATGTGCACTTTACTCATAAAACAAGCACTAGCGTTATCATTAAACATCAAACAACGTATCAAACTGACAAAACAAAACCAAAAGGAATTTTTAAGTAAAACAAATTGACGAAAAACCGCCATTAAAGAACGTTTTCGTTAAGCCAAATGAACAACGTCGAGCTTGATCAAACATTGTCATGGCGAGAAAACGCACTTTTCGAGGAACGAGAAAAGAACGTTTTCGTTAAGCCAAATGAACCATGTCGAGCTTGATCAAACATTGTCATGGCGAGAAAACGCACTTTTCGAGGAACGAGAAAAGAACGTTTTCCTACCTTTCCCCAACGAATCAATTTGAGTCAACAACGACTTTACAAACCTCCGATAAGACTTTACCCATACAAGAAGAACGAGAAATCTCACACATTCACCACGAAAACAAAAGTAAAAAGTGCAAGACACGCATCAGGTGTCTTGCACTTCATTTTCTCACCATTAAAGGCCGAGTTACATTACAGCAAAGCTTGGAACTTAGCTTCGAGTGTTTCCTTATTGGTTGCACCAACGAACTTGTCTACCAACTGCCCGCCCTTGAAGAACAGGATAGTGGGAACGCTACGTACGCCGAACTCTGCGGCAACCTCGTTGTTCTCTTCTACGTCGCACTTTCCTACAACAATCTTGCCGTCGTAGTCGTTAGCCAACTCAGAGATGATGGGGCCAACCATCTTGCAGGGGCCGCACCATGTAGCCCAAATGTCAACAACCAATGGCAATTCGCCATTCTTATAACTCTCGAAGTTTTCTGATGTGATTTTTACTTCCATAATGATGTATTCCTTATTTATTTGTTATTAATCTCTATTGGGTTTGTTTTGTCCAATTAACTCAATGCAAACACTGTGCCACAAAATGCGTGCCACAGGCTTTTCGCCTTCTTTCCAAACGCCTTAAACGCTGCTAACGCCACGTCTTACACCTTATATATATAGTAACAAAAATGGCAACACCTGTCCGCTTTCGGCCAACGCATGGGTCCGCACACGTGTAAATATGTCACTAAATGCTGCCAAATCAGTTCACCTTATAGTTCATGTGCGGGTCGCTTTCCAGGTAATTAACCAGCGTTCGCCCCACCCTTATGGGCGGAATGCTTGCCTTCAACAGCAAGGTATTGTTGCTTTCGCTGTCGTAAACCTCGAAATAAAGCTGCGTTTGACCGGGACTATCGCTCACCATCGTCACTATATCGTTTACAACCGTTTGGTCGACATGCGCGCTGTCCACCTGAATTGTAAACCGTTCAACCCGTTTGTCGAACGTGGTTTGCAAGTATTCGATGTTCGCTACCTGCAAGTCAACAAATGAACTAGTGGGATATTTCTGCGTAAAGCGGCACTTCACGAAAAGCGTTCTGCCCACTTCGAACATGCCATTCCATCTTCCCCACTCTTCGCCGAAGAAGGCCAACTCGCCCGAACCCGAATAATCTTCGATGGTTACAAAGCCGCAAGGTTTCCCCGTTTTAGTAACAGCCGAGCGCGTGTTGGTCACCATTCCCGCCAATGTAACCTCGGCTTTCTGTACCAAGGCCATTCTGTCTTCCAGTTCGTTGCATCCCGTATTGCACATAGACTGCAACACAATCTTATAATCGTCTAGCGGATGCGCCGAAAGATAAATCCCCACCAAGTCGCGTTCCTTGTTTAGGCGTTCTATGCTGCTCCATCGCTCAGCTTGGGGAACAGGCGGAGTACTCACTTCCACAGCATTGCTGGCGCCGAAGAGCGAGTTTTGCATTTGCTGTTGCTCCATTTGGAAAAGCTGACCATAACGAGTAAGGCTATCTATAAAGGTAGCCCCTTTGCTGTCTGTCCCCAAATAGCTTTCGCGCGCAATGCCCAAGCTGTCAAAACCACCGCTTAGTGCCAAACTTTCAATGGCTTTCTTGTTCACCGAACTCAGATTCACGCGTTGCACCATGTCAAACACCGACGTGTAGGGTCCATTCTTTTCACGTTCTTGAATGATGGCCTGAGCCGCTGCGTCGCCCATTCCCTTGATGGCGGCAAGCCCGAAACGTATCTCGCCATGCTTATTCACACTGAATTTCAGTCGCGACTCGTTCACATCTGGCCCCAACGTCTTAATGCCCATCACCTTACATTCGTCCATAAACTTGGTTATTTCCGAGATGTTGGCAAGGTTTCTACTCATCACGGCGGCCATATATTCGGCTGGATAATGCGCTTTGAAGTACGCCGTTTGGAAAGCCACCCACGAATAGCACGTGGCATGACTCTTATTAAAGGCGTACGAGGCAAACTTCTTCCAGTCTTCCCATATCTTGTTGAGCACTTCCTTGGGATGACCGTTTTTCATTCCGCCCTCGTAGAACAGTGTCTCCAACTTATCCATCTGCGCAATAAGTTTCTTACCCATAGCCTTTCTCAGCGTGTCGCTCTGTCCACGCGTAAAGTTGGCCAGTTGTCTAGACAACAACATCACCTGCTCTTGGTACACCGTAATTCCATACGTATCTTTAAGATACTTCTCCATGCAAGGAATATCATACTTCACCCTTGACGGGTCGCGTTTACGCGCAATGAATTCGGGTATATAGTCCATCGGCCCTGGGCGGTAAAGCGCATTCATGGCAATGAGGTCTTCAAACACCGTGGGTTGCAGCTCGCGCAAGTATTTCTGCATGCCGGCCGACTCAAATTGGAAAGTCCCAATCGTCCTTCCCTCACAATATAGCTTGTAAGTAAGCGGATCGTCGATGGGTATTTCCTCCAAGTTGATGGTCTTACCAGTAGAGAGTCGCACGTTTTCCACAGCCTCTTTCAGTATGGAAAGCGTTTTCAGACCCAAGAAGTCCATCTTGATAAGCCCCGTTTCTTCGATAACGTGCCCATCATATTGCGTACAAAGCAGCTTATGCCCCGGGTCGGCCTTATCCTCGGCAGTAGAAACAGGCACCCAATCGCTTATCGCGTCGCGGCAGATAATTGTTCCGCAGGCATGAATACCCGTTCCGCGCACCGTTCCCTCCAACATCTTGGCATACATCATGGTGTTACGCAACCCCTCATCTGCCGATGCCTCCGCCTCGCGCAATTCGGGAATGGCCTTAATGGCATTGGCAACGCTCATCTTCAAGCCGTCGGGCAGTTTGTCGGGAATAAGCTTACACAAGTCGTTCACAATCTTCAGCGGAACCTTTTCCACACGTCCAACATCCTTGATAGAGTTTTTCGTGGCCATCGTTCCGTAGGTAATGATGTGCGCCACCTTGTCGTGTCCGTACTTATCTTCCACCCATTCCAGCACGCGCCCGCGTCCGTCGTCGTCAAAGTCGGTATCAATATCGGGCAACGATATACGGTCGGGGTTAAGGAAACGCTCGAAAAGCAAGTCGTACTTGATGGGGTCAATCTTCGTTATGCCCAAACAATAGGCCACGACAGAGCCTGCGGCCGACCCACGTCCGGGGCCAACCATCACGTCCAATTCGTTCTGTGCCGTGTTGATAAAGTCTTGCACGATGAGGAAGTAGCCAGGAAAGCCCATTGTCTTCATAATGTGCAGCTCAAAGTTCACACGCTCGCGCACTTCCTCAGTAAGCGGTTCGCCATACAGTTTCTTTGCCCCATCGTATGCCAGTTTAGCCAGATAGTCGGCCTCAAACTTTATTCGATACAGCTTTTCGTATCCGCCCAGTTTCTTAATCTTAGCCTCGCCCTCTTCGGGTGGCAACTGGTTCTGTCCGTTTTCGTCGGATGTGAACTCGTCGTACAGCTCTTTTTCAGATATGCGTTGCCGCCATTGCTCTTCCGTCCCAAAGTCTTCGGGTATGGGAAAGAAAGGCATAATGGGCGAATGGTCTATCGAATAGGTTTCCACCTTATTTAATATCTCCACCGTGTTGCGCATGGCTTGGGGCAAATCGCCAAACACCTCATTCATCTCTTCGCGCGTTTTAAACCACTCTTGCTTAGAGTAGAGCATGCGCGAGGGGTCGTCTAGGTCCTTACCCGTCGAAAGACACAGCAGGTGGTCGTGTGCCTCGGCGTTTTCTTGGTCCACAAAGTGGGCATCGTTCGTGCATACCACCTTGATGCCCATCTCTTCCGCCATTTCCAACATCACCTTATTGGCACGTTGTTGCAGCGGAAACGCCTCCCTGTTGGCCCGTATATGCGGGTCCTTCACCTCGTGGCGTTGCAACTCCAAGTAATAGTCGTCGCCAAAAACGCGGTGATACCATTGCGCAGCCTCGCGTGCACCCTCGATGTCGTTCCTCAAAATTTTGCGCGGAACTTCGCCGGCGATGCACGCCGAACAGACAATCAGCCCCTCGTGATAGGTCTCCAAGTCTTCGCGATCGGTTCTGGGGCGCATGTAATATCCGTCTACCCACGCTCTCGAAACCAGCTTTATCAGATTCTTATATCCTGTATAATTCTTCGCCAGCACAATCAGGTGGTAGCCGCTCATATCTCCATTCTCCTTCACCTTGTCTGTTTTGCGGTGTCGCGCCACATACATCTCACAGCCGATGATAGGCTTAAATTCGGGCAAGCCTTCTTCTTTGCGTTTGCCGTTAACCTTTTTGCAGTAGTTAAAAAACTCTTTCGTGCCGAACATGTTGCCATGATCGGTCAGTGCCATACCGCTCATGCCATTGGCAATGGCCTTATCCACGAGGCGTTGTATGCTCGATTGGCCGTCGAGTATAGAATAATATGTGTGTACGTGAAGGTGAACGAAGTCTTCCATTTTGTCTTTCTTGTTTCCTGACGAATTAAAAATCACCTTCAAAGTTACGCCATTTTATCGACACGAGCAAGCAAAAGCAGAAAACATTATCTACAAATTGAGAACGGCCTTTTAATGGCAAACAACTTCTGCATGGGCATGGTGCCGTTTCCGTCTGCCGCAAGTTGCATGCCCGCAACCGCGCGTTCTGGCGGCTGTAAGCGTACATGCTTTCCGCAATGTTGCCCATGTTCCACGTGTAGCGGCGGCGGAACTGCTCCACGTTGCGCGCACCGACGCTCTTGTACGTCTCGCGCCCGAACCTGTCGCGCCGGGTGGTGACGTGCACGCCGCCCGTAAGGTGACGCTCGGCCTCCAGCCCCACACTGTCGCGTAGCCACTTGGCCGACCACTCCCCACTCGACATCTCTTGCAACCTCCCTTGTCCGTCGTGACCGTAGTCCACGCTCGCCCCGAGGCTGCTAGCCGTATGCACGTGCCGCCCCGTCGGGTCGAACGTGCGCACACGGGGCATTAATCACATACATATCCCATCCTCCACCCTGCGACTTGCCATCACTCAATGTTATAGCATTCTAGCGTCCAAACTTTATCTATCAGTCTGTATTGGGCTGATAGCTTTGTCCGTTCATCCACTTCCCACAATATGTCCTGTATTTTACCGTTATCAGTATCCGTGAACCTTTTTTGTTTTGGCCTTCCAAACAGGGCCATTGCACGATCGTAAGAAACATTCTCTATAACCGCCAACTTAAAATTGCCACTATCGTCAGGTAGCCAAAGGTTTTCAATGAGAAATAGGCGCATGTCCTCCACCAAATCTTTTTCAATGGGTTTGAGAACGGGCAACTTGTTTCTGTATTTCTTTATGTTCTCTGCAAAAAAGGGGAAGAAATGTTTACCCATAATCCGCCGTTGCATAGAAACGTTGTTCTTATAAGGATAAAATTCTTCTTCGGAGATTATCAAATCCATACCAAGATAATTGCAATCCTTCTCAAACCGGACTTTTGACCGAATTCCCCGTGTCGTATACAACGCTCTGAAACAAAAGACAAAGTCAAAATCCATTTGTGCGTATTTTGTTTCTATCACAAAAGAAAACAATCGAAGCTCTTTACTAATCTCACTAACTTTCAGGAAGTTTGGAGAATCGGAAGTAATTTTTACTCTATCCATAATATTAATGAAAACATTTATTACCTGAGGTTTTTTTCCAAAATCGTTTCTCAAATTTCTTTGTACGACTTGTCTCATAATTTTGGAATGAAACTTTTGCCGATTTGTTGGGTGAATACTGCAAACGCCTATATTCTAAATTGTTCTTGTTCAGCCATTTCTTAGTATACCTATTTTGAATTTCGGTACCATTCTTTCTTGTTCTGAAATTAGTTGTTTCCCCTATTTTCCACGTATCTCCTTTTTTTAGATATGTTTTGCCCACGGGTTTATCATTTCCCCATTCATACACATCACAATAACCATCCTTCGTTGCCACTAATTTGTATACCTCGGCAGTCAACCCCAGAAGGTCAGTTAAGCTATTTACTAAAGTTTCCCACCCTTTAAAACACAGTCT
>NZ_KV815116.1:0-389 GCF_001814145.1 Prevotella sp. HMSC073D09
AATTCGTCGTAGTAGTAAGTGTGTATGTCTTCGGCGGTATAGCCCTGCGGGATAAGGGTACTGTCGTATGGCACGGTGATGCTTGCCAACGAATGGACGAAGTGCTCGCCATGCGGCAGGAAACGGTAACCGGCGATGCTGTCTTTCGAGTTGGCAGCAACGGTAGGGTTACTCCTGTCCGCCGTTACGTTCACCATGCCTGCGGGCAGGTGGGGCAGCTCGCCCTTTCTAAGTGGCGTGATGCTCAAAATCTTGGCATGCTCCATACTGCCATGGGGCACTTTCAGCTCAGCGCGCCCCACAGACAGAGAGTCTGCAAGGGTGCCGGCGAAGTATTTGCTCACCGTGCGTTTGCGAAAATCTTGCAAACGCTTGGACACATGGTTTCT
>NZ_KV815117.1:0-238 GCF_001814145.1 Prevotella sp. HMSC073D09
CATGCTTTTCCATCAAGGCTTATCGTAACATTATATGGAGCAGTGCCGCCTGTGAAAAGCACTTTAACCTGTCCTTTTTGCGCTGTGGAACAGCGGGGCCGTGCAATTTCAACGGTTGCAAAGAAGTCTTTAGCGGCACGAAGCGTAAAAATGCTTTCCCCCGCATCGGCGGCAATGCCTGCAAAGACGATGCTGTCGGTATGGCTGTCCTGTGCCTTGTAATAGCGGATTTGCCCGA
>NZ_KV815118.1:0-24220 GCF_001814145.1 Prevotella sp. HMSC073D09
ACAATTAGTTAGATATTTACTGAATATCCCTAATATAGAACAGTATCTTGAATGTACTTCTCATTGTCTTGATGGTTTTGTATGTATATTTTTATTGAAAATGCTGTTGAATGAAAGCAATTAGTCAAATCACCAACTGCATATCTTCTGTGAAAGAAAGGAAGCGAGCGAACTCCGCAAAGAGCTTTTGGGGTGTTACCTTTGCGTAGCGTTCGGTCATACTTACATTGGTATGCCCGAGCATCTTACTCACCGTTTCAATCGGTACGCCCTGTTCTAAGGTAATAAGGGTAGCAAAGGTGTGCCTTGCTGTATGCGTGGTAAAGAGAAACGGGATACCTGCACGTAGCCGTAGGGCTTTCAGGCAGGTCTGATAGTTCTTGTACTTGACATAGGGGAGCAATGTTTCCCTTTCATCGCTGTGAAACTTTTTTATCAACCTGATGGCTTCGGGAAGCAATTTGATGCGGCATAGTACCCCTGTCTTCTGACGATTGAACTTCAGCCATAAATTTCCCTCGTCATCACGGACAAGATAAGATTTGCTTAGTTCCATCAAATCGCAATACGCAGCACCTGTATAACAGGCAAAAAGGAAAATATCCCTTGCCGTTTCCATTTCCTCCTCCAAATCATCAAAGCGGAGAGCCTTTAACTTCTCCAAGGCTTTCCTATCGAGTGCTTTCGGGGCTTTCTTATCTCCTCTTTCTATATGGGCTTTATCAAATAGTAGCGTATCGGCTATTCCCTCGCGATAAGCCAACCTGCAAACCGTTTTCAAATGTGATGCCACCGCGAAGAAAGAACTTTCTTGGAAACCGCATACTCCCAAGTAGTATTGGCGAAACTCATAGATAAAGTTCTCTGTCAATTGTGAGAAAGCCAAATCCGAAGCCTTGTATCTCTTCTGAATGAACTCCTGCAAGCGGTTTCTCGTAGAATGATAACTTGACAGGGACTCTTTCTTGATGTCCACACCGATATGGCTTTCTTTCTCCTTGATGAGCATATCCAACCTTTCTATGAGCATACAGCGAGTCTGCACGCTCCCTTGGAACAGCTCTTTCACATCGGTTACGTCAAACGAACCGCCTTTGGAAAGCAAGGATTGATAAGCCGACTGAACAGACAACAGCAAGCTTTCCAACCTACCGTTTATCTCCACCGCCTCACGACTCTTTCCGTCCACTCTGCTCTCACGTGGATTCCACAACTCAGGATTGCAGGAGAGTTTACAACTGAACTGCACAACATTCCTTCCAAGTGTGATACGTCCCATAATCGGAGCCTTGCCCGATTTATCCAGACCGCTCTTTTTAAGGTAGAGCAACACCTTCATTTTCTCTGTTCTCATACGCTTTAATTTTTATGAGCAAAGACAGTGCAAGCGAGATCCATGAGAGTTTACTCTCAAATGGACAAGCACCGCCTGTCTTATGCAAAGTTACCCGAATTAAAGCGTTCCTCACTTACGCAGAAAACTGCCGACCGAAGCAACAGCCACACGAACGAAAATAATTCAGTTACCGAATACTGCACCATCGTTACCTACATCAAAATAGGGTAACACTCTGGTAACTGAACTTCTGCCTAAATCTGCATATTTCTGCCCTTTACAAACAGAGCAGTATTATGCCAATTCGTGCATTTCCTCATCATTATCAGTTAGTTTACATCAGCTTCGATATTTCTTCATTTTCATTGATTAGTTACAAGGTGTTTTGGTGCAAAACACAAGGTGAAATGGTGCTAAATGCAAGGCAAAAAGGTGCTAAATGCAAGGCAAAAAGCATAAACATCCACAGCAATTGTATAAATAAAACCTTTTAGGGACATTAAAAACATGGCCGAAAAGGGCAAAATAGTGGTTAAAAAGTTGGATTTTAAGGGCTAAAAGCGTGTAATTGGGCTTAAAAAATTATGAGCATTCAACCAATCTAGAAAGGCTAAATGGTACAAAATGCAGGTTTTACTCTTAAAAACAGACAAAACAAAAGGAGTGAAAAGCAAGAAATAGGGGCGATTTGCCTACTTTATGGCTTATATTTTCGCTAGAACAGAGCGAAATTTAGAACGATATTGTAAAATAAAAGATAATAATTTAAGTTTTCAAGTTGGTGAGTTGGAGAACTAGTGAGTTGGAGATTTCTCGATTTTTTTGAGTAGACGTGCTGGTGTTTTTTGAGTTGATAAGTTGGTGTTTTTTTGAGTTGATAAGTTGGTGTCTTTTTGATTTTTTGAGTTGATGAGTTGATAAGTTGATGAGTTGGTAGGTTGATTTGTCCTGTACTTCGTGTGTGAGAAGGGTGTTTATCTTGTGTTGGCATCTCGCCATGACAATGAAGTCATCTAGACTTTCGTGTGTGAGAAGAGCGTTTATCTTATGTTGGCATCACAGAGAAAATAAACACCTCCTGTTTATAGAAACATTAAAAGTCAAGACAATTTCTATAACTGTCCCAACAAGCTTACTAAACCTACGCTCACTAACTTGTCAACCCGTCTACCTGTTAACAAGTTGGCAGCTTTGCATCGCAATTACTTTTATGGTGAATCGCCCAACAGTTTACGGCCCTTTGCCTTTTCCTTGCGTTGGAAAGGCAATCGGGCTTACAGCGCATCTTTTCCTGTTGCCATCTTCGTTTCCTCTCGCGTGCGCGCGTACCATATATAATATTTAGTCGTTCAACTTTTAAGTGTCTTCGTTTCATACATTTTGTGTCTTATACCATCATCAGCATTATTCCATCCCCTATTAACAATATAACGAGCATTTTATCGCCAAACAAAATAAATTAATTTATTTTCTACATATTGCTAAGTAATATTCGTTCGTTAGTTGTATTTTTATTGTAAGGCGTATTAAAATGCGCAGTCGATTTTTAAAGTTATAACTACTTTATAATAATATTACTACACGTATGAAAAGAACAAATGCACAGACAGAGGGCTTGCTGTTGAAGGCACTTCTGGCATTGTCTATGACCGCAGTTCCTAGCGTGGGCGTGCTGGCTGGTGTTAAAGCCAACGCAACGCAAAACCCACTGCTTAAAGCAACTGCTACAACTCAAAACTCTGCCTTGCAACGCGTGCAGGCCAACACGCGAACCATTACGGGCGTTGTAAAAGACGCACAAGGCGAACCGCTCATCGGTGTGAGCGTTCAGGTGAAGGGTGCTGGCAAGGGTGCCATAACCAACATCGACGGCCAATACACCCTGACAACTAACGAGAGCAACCCCACGCTGGTGTTTAGCTATGTGGGCTACACCGCGCAGGAATTGGCAGCCGGCAGTCGCTCGCAAGTAGACGTAACGCTCAAAGAAGACAGCAAGGTGCTGGGCGAAGTGGTTGTTACGGCTATGGGTATTATGCGAAAGCAAGAGTCGCTTACCTATGCCACCCAGAAAGTGAAGGCAGAAGACTTGATGAAAGTGCAAGACCCCAACGTGGCGAATACCCTTGAAGGTAAAGTCGCCGGCGTTACCATTACGCCGAGTGCAGGTGGTGCGGGTGGTGCATCTAAGATTATTCTACGCGGTAACAAGTCGATTACCGGTAACAACTCACCGCTAATTGTGGTCGATGGTATTCCCTTGACTAACGAAACTCGTGGCAAGATAACCAATGGAGATGATTTGGGATATGCAGGTTCGTCGGAAGGTTCGGACCCGCTTTCCATGATTAACCCAGACGACATCGAGTCTATGAACGTTCTTAAAGGGGCAAACGCGGCCGCACTTTATGGCTCGCGCGCTGCCAATGGCGTTATTATGATTACCACCAAATCGGGTCGCGAGGGTAAAGTGGACATCAACTTTACGTCTAATGTTACGTTCGACACGCCATTGCTTACCCCCAAGTTGCAGAACACTTATGGTGCTGCGCTTACCGATGGTTCGGTGGTAAACGGAACACAAACCTATATGCTGTCGCCTTCAAGTTGGGGCGGTAAACTTTCAGACCAAACGAACCTGCTCCCCTCTGTACAGCTAGGCGACCAGTATCCCCAAGGGGCACTTAACCAAGTGCATCTCCGTAAGAATGCGGTAAACGATATAGACAACTTCTTCCGTACAGGTGTTACGACCAACAACTCCGTATCAGTTTCGGGCGGTACGGAAAAGTCGAGAACCTACATATCATTGGGAAACAGCCACTCCAACGGTATGATAAAGAACAACTCGTATAATCGTAACAGTATAACTTTGCGACAGAGCTTTAAGCTTTTCGACCGTTTGAAGTTGGAAGGCTCTGTTAACTACGTTGAGACCATCACCCGGAATCGACCTGGTGGGGGAACGATAGGTAATCCCATCTATCATGCGTACATGATGCCCCGCAACATAGACATGGACTATTATGCCCAAAACTATTCTAAACGTGGTACGTGGCTTTCTAATCCTTTGTCGTATTATGAACCGAAGGAATTCACTGTGCTGGATCAAAATGGTAATCAAAAGAAAGAGACCCACTATGTTTATACGCAAGGTAAGCGTGTTCCGCTAAGCAGCGAGATGCAAGATTGGGCCTATCTTTCGAACGGCAACAACAACCCTTACTGGCTGGTGAACAAAAACCGCAACCGACAAGACGAAAACCGACTGTTTACAACGCTTTCTGCAACCATCGATATATATAAGGGGCTTTCGTTCCAAGCGCGTTTTAACTACACCAAGACTCACTTTACCAAAGATGCTCGGCAGTATGCCACAACCTTTTTGCCGTCTAGCATGAACAGCTTTGGCAGCTATTGGAGTGAAGATTTCAAGACAACCGAAATGTACACCGACTATTTGTTGAGTTACAACACAAACGTGAAAGATTTCAGCGTTTCAGCAACTGCAGGTTGGGTTGGGCATACAATTAAGAACACATATAAGCGCACCGCTGTTGGTAACGCCACTTTCGTAGACCCCTTACGCCGCATTTTACCATCGGCCGTGAATGTGTTCGAAACCAGCGCAGGCGATGTGGGTGCTACAACAACGACTAAGAGCTCTAACTGGGACAAGGCCATGCTCTTCACTGCCCAAGTGGGATGGCAAGATAAGGTGTTTGTTGATGGTTCGTATCGTTTGGATGCCTATCGTCCCTACCGACAATTTAAACTGAGAGGCATTATCGATTCGGAATGGCAAGGCTACTTCGGCGTGGGCGCCAATGCAATCGTCAGTTCGTTGGTTAAGCTTCCTGCGTGGATAGACTACTTGAAGTACCGCGTGTCTTATTCGGACGTAGGTAACTCTATTCCCAATAACAGTTATTTCGATGTCAGTCGCAACTATCTAACGGGAACAGCAACGGTGAACAAATATTCGGACTTTGTGCCGAAAGTGGAGACGTTGGGCTCTTTCGAAACGGGTGTGGAGATGTTGTTCTTTAAGAACCGCTTGAGTTTCGACCTAACCTTGTATGATAGCCGCTTGCGCAACATGTATATGGAGTCGGCCAATATCTCCGCCAAAACGAACGCGGGGAACACGGGTAAAGTACGCAACCGCGGATTTGAGACAACAATTGGTTATGACTTTAAGTTTGGTAAAGACCTTCGTTGGAGAACTTCTTACAACCTATCGTTCAACGACAACAAGATACTTGAAACAGCCTACGACAACCAGGGCAAGCAGAAAGAAATAAAGAACGAGATTGCAGGTGTGTATGTAGTATACAAACCAGGTGGTTCGCTGGGCGACATGTACGTAGACGATTTTAAGCGTGATGCAAATGGACACATCAAACTGACACGGAACGGTGCGCCAAGGTTCGACAAGTCGGGCAATAGCCGCAAATATGTTGGCAACATGAACTCTAAGTGGCAGATGGGATGGAGCAACACTTTTAATTACAAAGACTTTACGCTCTCTATGCTTATCAATGGCCGTCTGGGAGGCAAGGTTATCTCACTTACAGAGGCTTACCTTGACCTTTATGGACTGTCTGAGCGTTCGGGTAAGGCACGTCAGGATGCCGAGGCAAACGGTATTGTTGCCGCAAACTATGGCAATGTGCCTGGTATCCCCCTGCCCGATGGCAGCGGAAGAATTGTGCCTATCGACACCTATTATAAAACCTTGGGAGGCTCTTCCAACCCCAACAGCTACATATATAGTGCAACCAACTTCCGTCTTCGCGAGCTGTCGCTGGGCTATACGTTCAGAAACCTCATGGGACAAAACAAGAACCTTTCGGTTTCGTTCATCGCACGCAACCTGTTCTTCCTTTACAAGAAAAGTCCCGCAGACCCAGACGTGTCGCTTTCTACGGGTAATGGCTTAGGAGGTTTCGAATTGTTCAACACGCCCTCGTCGCGTTCGTATGGTTTGTCGATGAAGTTGAACTTGTAAGCAGCCATACTTTCAAGAATATAACTAAAGAAAATGTTTCCCGAACTCCCTTTTTTCGGGCAGAGCTAATAAAGGGGAGAGGGAGTGTTAATAACAACAAAATTATGAACAGATATAGCAAATGGTTTGTAGGTGTTATGGCCCTGTTGAGCCTAACCTTACAATCGTGTCTGGATTTCGATACCACAGGCGACGAATTCAGCGCAACGCAAAAGAATACCAACAAGGTGAGCCGCCGAGGAAAGGTTGACTCCTTGAACTATCGGACTAAGTTTACGGCCGAGGATGTGAAACGCGTAGCCAACAAAATGTCTGATGTTATTGCGGCGGGACTCAGTGCCCAGTATGCAATGCGCGGTGGTAAGGAAGGTAAAAAGCCTGTTACACACGCCTATCAATATCAATATGGATTGGGTGCCGACTTGTATGCGCAGTATGGCGTTATACCACATACTAATTTCCCCTACTCAAAGGTTACTATTACCTCTGCCTATAACATCTCCGACAGGTTTTATGGTGGTGCGATGGGGTCTTTCAATGAGGTTTCAACGCAGATGGTGCCGTTGCTTAATCACGAGTCTATCGACACTATTCCTGAGTTAAAGGCCATTTATCTGCTGTTGTACAACTATTCGGCGGTTGAGGTGGCAAATGTCTATGGCCCATTCCCCTATCAAGATATCAAAACGAACGCCCAGACGGCCCCCTTTGAATATCAAAGCCTGGAAACGATATACAATAAGGCGGTGGACAATATAGACAGCATTGTGGCTTGTTTAAACTACTATGAAACCAAGCCCGAGGAATATAAGGAAGCCTTGCGCGACATTCTGAAACAGAATATGCATGTTACTGGCGACATCAAAACGGGTTTCGAAAGCCTCAACACTTTTGTGCGTTTTGCCAATTCGCTGAAACTACGCATGGCCATGCATATTGTTAAAGTTAACCCAACGTTGGCAAAGCGATGGGCAGAAGAAGCCGTTAAAGCGGGAGTGATAGAAGAATACTCGCAAGAGGTATGTATCAACACGGCCGCCGAGGGTATAACTCATCCCTTGCTTGAGGCTAGCCAAAGCTGGCACGACACGCGAATAACAGCCTCATGGGTGTCGATATTGAAAAGCCTTAACCATCCTTACCTTAAGTATCTCTTCCTAAAGAACGATGGCGACATTGTCAATGCAAAAACGAAGGAAGTGACACCAGCTAATACAGACATTATTGGTATCCGCTCAGGAGTAACGCCTGGCGAAGGTCAGGATTACGCCGGCAATCAGTTTATCGCTTTCAGTGCCATCAATCCTGCGGCAGGGCATAGCATGCCTCTGTACTTGATGAAACTCTCTGAGGTTTGTTTCCTTAGAGCTGAAGGTGCGCTCAGAGGATGGAGCATGGGCGGAACGGCCAAAGAATTCTACGAGAAGGGTATTCTCGCCGGTAACTGTGAGGACCGCGAACAATTCTATACTGATGCCAATAACCAGAACCCTTACGATGCAGGTATGGCCGAATACATGCAACAAGAGAGTGCCACACCTTATACATATAAGGACCCTACTGGTGAGAGCGACCCCATTGAAAGCTTAACTAAGATTGGGGTTAAGTGGAACGAAGACGACAGCAAGGAGGTGAAACTCGAAAAGATTATCACCCAGAAGTATATCGCAGGCTATCCTGAGAGCTTTGAAGCCTGGGTGGACTTGCGCCGCACGGGTTATCCGCGTTTGTTCGATGTGCTCCAGGCTGATGAGGCCGACGGAAGTCTTAATGATGGTGACATTATCCGTCGTTTGCCGTTCCCCGGTCGTACCGATCCCGCTACGCAAGCAGACATTAAGGCTACGGGGCTTGGTGCACTAGGCGGGCCTGATTTTGTAGGAACAAGGCTTTGGTGGGACGTAAAAGGAGCCCCGAACTTTTAATTTAAAGCAATAAACTATGGGAACGGCTGCGCCGCCCTTATTAGGCCACA
The DNA here is from genome assembly GCF_001814145.1 of Prevotella sp. HMSC073D09. Taxonomy (NCBI): domain Bacteria; kingdom Pseudomonadati; phylum Bacteroidota; class Bacteroidia; order Bacteroidales; family Prevotellaceae; genus Prevotella; species Prevotella sp. HMSC073D09. The sequence goes on from NZ_KV815118.1 coordinate 8,323, forward strand.
AGGCACGGCCGCTCCCTTAGCTTAACAATCCTATCTTAAAACGCATTTTAGTTTGGCATAAACTTAGCCATTACAATGTGATTAACTCTAAATGTCTTATTATTTAACAACATAAAACTAAGCAAGAATGAAGAGAAAAGTTACTCTTAGCGCACTGGCGTTGGCCGGTATGCTGTCTGCGGCTCCCTTTACGGTTAAGGCGCAGGGTGGAAACACCGCACCAACTGCCTCTAAGGTGGTTTACGACTTTCAGCATTTCAACGACATCAAGATGTTGGAATTGTTCGAAAAGGCCGTTAAGGCAGGAAAGCGTTATCCGTCGTACGAGGAGCTTAAGGCGGCTGGTTTGGCCGACGAGATTGAGTTTGTGCGTTCGCACGTACGCAAACGTTCTATTCTCCCCAGAACTGACCGTCTTATAACAAACACTTTCGAAACCCGTGAGTTGTTTATGAACATCCCAGCTGGTGCAGGGAGAACCGTTGGAGGCTATCCCTCTTCCGAGTTTGCATCAGACAACTTCTCTATGTGGAACTACACCAACCTCTTTGGCGCATGGAACCACGGCTTGTTCCAGGCTCCAGGTTCATGGGCGGACGCTGCACATAAGAACGGAACCGACATAATGAGCGGTATAAAGTTCTTCGATACCACTGGCAATCCTGGCGGTGTGGATGCTAGTGGATGGCTGCCTATCCTTAAGGCAAAGAATCCAGATGGTACATTTAAGTATGCAAGACCTATGATTTACATGTTGCAGTACTTAGGTCTCGATGGTATCAACTATAATTGGGAAGCGGGTAACTATGGCGATCGCGAGGTAATCGCGTTTCACCAAAATCTGTATGAGATTGCAAAGAAGGAGGGTTTCAACAATTTCCATATTGCAATTTACACCTCTAACAGTTCTTTGACAGACAGCAACGTAGAAGCTCTTTTTGGTAAGAACAATAAAAAGACGGCAGATGTGATGCTTAACTATGCCTCCAGCGATTTTTCGTATGGCATGAGTAATTCCGTGAATACGGCTAAAAGGGCACTTGGGACAGCCGATGGTGTTTATGCTGGCGTATGGATTGTTTCGATGAACCGCTCGTGGTCGCGTCTTTCTAGCGCTCGTGAGTGTGGCGTTTGCCTTTGGGGTGAACATGCACAAAGCCGTTTTTGGAGCTACAATGCCGGTGGCGATGCTGATGAGATGATGGTTAACTACCAAAAGTTGCTTGAACGTGGTTTCTCGGGTGGTAACCGTAACCCGCTCTCTCGCCCTGCTGTGAAAGACGGAGGACACAACTGGGAAGAGTCTAATGGAGTTCAGCCCCTTTCTACTTTCCCAGGCATGGCAACGTGGATTCCCGAAAGAACAACCATCACTGGCAACCTTCCTTTTAGCACACACTTCAACATGGGCGCAGGTTCGCAATACCATTATAAAGGAAAGAAAACTGCTGGCTCTTGGTATAATATGAGTAACCAAGACATCGTGCCAACCTATAGGTGGTTGGTGTTGGAGGCCAATAGTGATAAGGCTAGCGACAAGATAAACCCTGAAATTACCTATAAAGACGCATATATGGGTGGATCGTGTCTCTTGCTTAGTGGTACTGGGAATGCCAATGCTACCGACCTAGTGCTTTATAAAACCGACATTGCTGGTTCTACCGGTGCTGTCAACGCAAACGTTGCTATCAAGAGTGGTAAGGAAGTTGCTGCCGATTCGAAACTTTTCCTTATCGTACACCTAAAGAACAACAACGAATGGAAGGAATTTGCTATCGGTGGAACGAAGGGAAAAACGTGGGAAGAAAAGAAGATACCTTTGGACGGAATAACCTCGGGAACGGTAATTGACAAGGTTGGAGTACGTGTTAAGAACAGCGACGCCAATTATAAGATGATGGTTGGCAAGCTAGAGCTTGTAGATGGATTTACCGTTGCTCCTGCAAAAATAGAGAAGATGACAGTGCAGGTGAAAGAAGAAACAAAGTCTTCGCTTTCTGTCAAGGCAACATGGAATGTTGACATGCCTGCAACCGAGTCGGGCATGATTTACAATGACGATGCCAACATCGACCATTTCGAAATTCTGCTTAAAGACGGCACTAACGGACGTGTATCTGAAGTGGCTCGTACTAGCCAGTGGGCTGCATACGTGGGCAATATCGATTTGAAGAACTTTACGAACAATCCTTTCATTGGTGTTCGCGCCGTATCGAAAGACCTTAAGAGCTATTCGCCTGTTGTATGGACAGAAGTGACCCGAGCAAATGCCGAACAACTGCCTGAGTTGGTTCTTAACCCATACACTAATCCTGAGTTAGACCTGGATGCAGATGGTTATAAGAATGCCCAAGCCATTCGTTATGTAGAGATTTTTAGGACTAAGGGTGGCTCTACCAACATCAATTACCAAGCCAATGGTCCTACTGGTGGGACAAACTTTGTAGATGTTACTTCTGATCCTAACCAAGTTCTTACCATTGGACAGGGGGAAACGGTTACATTGGAGTTCAAAGGATTTGAAGCAAAGCAAAAGTACAAGGATGGAAAACCCAATTCCAATGGTGGATACGACGATCTTCGCTATTGCTTTGGCCGTGGATGGATTGACCTGAACGGCGACCATCGTTTCGACCCACGCGAGCTTACCGTTAATCCCAAGGAAGGAGAGCAACTCTTCACGATTGGTGAATTGCGCAAGGGCGTACCCGACCAAGTACAGAAAATCGTTACTAAGACCTTTACAATTCCAGCAGACGCACGTACGGGCGACACCCGCATGCGTATCGTATTCTCTGATGCTTGGTTCAAGGGAGCATTGAAACCTACGGGTAAGTTCAACAAAGGTTTCGCCATCGACTTCCGTGTAAAGATTACCGGTAACAACAAACAACGTCCTGTTCCCGCCGACACACGCGACCAAGGTTTGGCCGACGAACCCGCAGGACTTTCCACCACAGGTGTTAGCAATGCGGCCGTAGCTCCTTCGCAATTGCAGCAAGAAGGCAACAGCCTTAACTTTGCCAATGTGGAGAAGGCATGGATATTTGCAGCCGATGGTTCGTTGGTTGCTGCCCTTAACAATCCTGCCAACTACAACTTGTCTTCGTTGGCATCGGGTGTTTACCTCGTGAAGATGCAAAACAAGAATATCATTCGCACGCAGAAGATTACTGTAAAGTAAGCACGTGGCGTTTGGTTTTCTTTAAACCCTAACTCAAAGGGGGAAAGCCTTCTCGGCTTTCCCCCTTTTTTATTCTCCTTTGGCACGCTAACTGCAATGTATGCACACTAATAACATTTAAAAACATTGTATATTCAATGAAACGAAACCATGTTTTAACATCGTTGGCTTTCGCCGCGCTTTTGACGTCGGCACCCGTTAGTGGGCTTGCCCAACAACAGTCAGAAACAGCGTCGACAGACATTTACGATTTCTCCAAGTTTGATGAAAAACTTTTGCTCGACCTTTTTGTGAAAGCCGAGGAGGAGGGACGTAAATATCCCACCGTGGAAGAGTTGAAAAAGGCTGGCATTTACGAAGAGCTGCAATTTGTGCGGTCGCATGTGGCCAAGCGAAAGCTTATTGATAATGCCGACCGCCTTATACCCAGCACTTACGCCGACCGCGAACTGTTTCTTAACCTGCCTATGGCTGTGGGTAAAGGCATTGGCGGTTACCCTTCGAAGAATTTTGCCAGCGACAATTTTTCACTTTGGAATTACACCAACCTATGGGGATCGTGGAACCATTCTTTGTTTCAAGCCCCTGGTGCTTGGGCCGATGCCGCCCATAAGAATGGCACAGACATCCTTAGTGGAATGAAATTCTTCGACAGTAAAAGCGGAAATCCACGCGCATGGATTGCGCTATTGAGCCAAAAGAAAGCCGACCAAACCTACAAATACGCCCAACCTCTGATTAACTTATTGCGCTATTTGGGCATGGATGGCATTAACTACAACTGGGAGGCAATGGGCTACAGCAATGCAGATGTGGTGAACTTCCATCGCGAGCTATATGCAATAGCCCAAAAGGAAGGTTTCGACAACTTTCACATTATGATTTACACCACCAATTCAACCTTAGGCAGTTGGGACGCCCCTGCGCTTTTTGGCTCTAATGGCAAGCGCACGGCCGAATTGATGCTTAACTATTCGGGCTCGGGCTTTACTTATAACATGCGTCAGTCGGTGATGATGGCCGAGTCGGTGATGAAAACCAGCAAGGGCCTTTATGCCGGGGGCTGGCTGGTTGGTATGGATAAGAACTGGAGCCACTTGTCGAGCGACGAAGTTACCAAACGTTGCGGCATTGCCCTTTGGGGCGAACACGACCAAAGTCGTTTCTGGTCGTATAACTCCGGGAAAGGCCCACACGACCTGATGAACAATTACCAAATGCTGCTTGAACGCGCCTTCTCGGGTGGTTATCGCAATCCTGCCAAGCGTCCTGCCGTGGCCGACCAAGGCAATAACCTACGTTGGAGCGGTTCAACACCGCCGTTGTCTACCTTTGCAGGTCTGGCCACGTGGATTCCAGAGCGTTCGGCCATTGGCGGAAATCTACCGTTTGCCACCTACTTCAACCTTGGTAATGGCGAACGTTATTGCTATAAGGGGAAAAAGACGGGCGGAGCTTGGTACAACATGGCCAATCAAGACATTGTGCCTACGTATAGATGGTTGGTTTACGATGGTGGCTCTACAAACGTAAGCACCGCAGTACAGCCTGAGTTTACCAATTCCGACGCTTATATGGGCGGTTCGTGCCTAATGCTTACAGGTAAGGAAACGGCCGCACAGACAGATGTTGTGCTTTACAAAACCGATATACAGGGCACTAAAGGGAATATTTATGCTAATGTTGCCATAAAGAACGGTAAAGGTGCAGTGTCGCCTTCTAATCTCTACTTGCTTGTGCGCGTTAAGGGCAACCCTGCGTGGAAAGAGTTTGCCGTAGGGGATGTTACCTCTAAACAATGGGAAGAGAAACGCATCCCCCTTGCGGGCATTAATTCGGGCGACGTAATAGATCGCATTGGCTTACGCGTGAAGAATAGTGACGCTAATTATAAAATGTATGTGGGCAAACTGCTCCTTGCCGACGACTTTAAGGCTGAACCAAGCCCAATAGAAGGCCTTACCATTCAAGTTAAAGAAGAAACGAAGAAAAGTTTATCGGTGAAGGCTGCATGGAATATTGCAGGTGAAGACGGACAACGTGTGCTGACCAATGCAGACGCCAACATCGACCATTTTGAATTGTTGTATAAGAACGGTAGAAAAGGTAAGGTTAGCGAGATTGCCCGTACAACGCAATGGGCAACGTTCGTTGGCGACATCGAGTTGCCTAACGTTGCCGACGAACCCTTCGTTGGAGTAAGGGCGGTTAGCACCGACTTGAAAACCTATTCGCCCATTGTTTGGCAGCCTATTACAAGAGCAAAGCAGGAATTGCTGCCCGACTTGACTGAAGAAGATTATGGCACAGTTGAATTGGATATGGCAGCAGACGGGGCAGCAACAGCACAGAGAGTGCGCTACCTTACCGTGGTTAAAACAGAAGGTGGTCTGCAAAACATCGAATACACTGCCAACAACCCTGTTGGAGGGAAAAACTATGTAGATGCAACCCATCTGGTTTGGAGAGTGAAACAAGGTCAGACCGTAACAATAAAGTTTAAAGGATACGAGGCCACCGAGTATGCCGATAACACCAAGGACGACCTGCGCTATTGTTTGGGTAAAGGTTGGTTAGACCTTAATGGCGACCATGTTTTCAACGGCGACCTTCTGGCCGACAATCCCAATGAAGGCGAATGTTTGTTCAATGTGGGTAAGTATAAGAGTTCAACGATATATAACGTACAGGCATTGCAAGAAAAAACGTTCACCATACCCAAGGATGCTCGCGTGGGTAGAAGCCGTTTGCGCATTGTTTTCTCCGACGCTTGGTTTGAAGGGGCATTGCAGCCTGTGGGTAAGTTTAACAAAGGCTTTGCCATCGATCTCGGCGTAATGATAGAGGGTACTAATGCCTCGCGCTCGGACAAGTCGGGTAATTGGGATGAGGGACAGGCCGAACAGCCCGAAGGACTTGATATAACCAATAGCATTACCAATGCCGCAGCAGAAGTTTCCACCTTGCAGATAGACGGTCAACGCATGGTATTTGGCCATGTTGAACAGACATGGATATTTGCAGTAGATGGTACTTTGGTTAACACCTTGCATAAGCCAAGTTCGTTCGACGTCAGTATGCTACACAAGGGAGTTTATCTTGTGAAGATGAAGAACAAGAACATTGTTCGTGTAGAGAAAGTAACGATTAAGTAGGCTTACTGCTCCACGTATAAGCATCGTGTAGTTTTTGCTTTCACCCTGTTGTCTTCTGTATGGAAACGACAGGGTGATTTCTTTTCTGATAATGGCTTGCCTTATATGTTTATGAATTCTTGAGTTTGTAAGCCGATGAGTTGATGTACTTGGGAGTCGTTGGGTTTTCGTGAGATTATAAGCCAGTGAGTTGATTTGCTAGGCACTTCGTACATGAAAGGAGTGCTTATCTTGTATTGGCATCACAAAGATAATAAACTCCTCCCAACATATAGAAACATTAAAAGTCAAGACAGTTTTTTCATCTATTTACAAGAGGATGCGGATGTAACGCTTGATTATTCTAGGCGTAGCACAAATCATGAACAACATCCGCATTGTAAGTAGCTAACAATAGCTTACAGTATTGGCATGGCTGTCGACAGCATCTTTTAGACCAGTTAAGGATGGCGTGTTTGGTTAATGGAGAATTATCAATCAATTGAGGAATATCAATTAAACAAGCGCGCGAATAAGAAAAGAGTGCCATTTCTTGTATGTTTTACCCTTTTCTCATAACTTTGCACCACAGTTTAACATAATTTAGCGGAGAGTTGTGAATCTAATTAGGGCATTCTCTTACAATGAGCAAGTGCGTAGACAGAGTGTGGAACATGTCTGTTCTTTCACTAATAACGTCTCATATTCATTTTAAATCAGATGTGTTGTTGGCGCACAAGCAGCGCGATGTAAATCATCTCGGATGATTTTTTAGAACATATGCAAAGGATAACTTTGCGTGCCCCCTATTAAAGTAAGTTTTTACAACGAGCCCATTGTTCATTTTCCACCGCCTTCTCTGTAAGCTGGCGAAAGATGAGACAGGTAATTAATCATTAGAATAAGCCGATTATGAAACAAGAAGTATTTAGGAAACAAGCGTATCTATGCCCAAGAGTTGAGATTGTAGGTGTAGAAATGGAGAACCTGATGCAACAAGCAAGCGGGAACCATAAACCTATCGGACAAGGAGGAAACTATGGCGACGCTAAGCAAGGACTCTTCATGGACGAAGACGAAGAATAGGCAACGCCCTTCGGAGCATTATTACAAGATTGAACGAAAGGAAGTATAAGTACACCTAGGCTTTGGGTACATTAAACTTCAAAACCATTGGCCTTTTGGGGTGCATGCGCCTTTCGAGTGCGTTTTTTTACTTGCTTTTAAGGCTATGAGTGACGAGAACGGCAGGCATGCTAGCTCGTCAACTCATTATCAAGCCTGTAATTAGGCGAGCTTTCACGCTCGTTAACCCTTGTATGGCTAAGAAGATGTCTGCGTTAACTCGATTTCTTCTCGCCATTCTACCAAACAGTATAACAATAGCAAATGAAATACAGACATTTACTACATGCTGCATTGCTGTTAACAGTAACAGCTTTCGCAAGCTGCGCCAACGAAGACGTGGCGCAAGATGAGAATAAACAGGGCCAAAACGCCACAAACGCACCTGTGGTGACGTTTACAAGCGAGCGTAACATGGCTCAAGTAAGTCCTACTTCGCGCACCACAATTAAGCACGCCCTAGGACAAGGAGCAACTCCCTATTGGTCGACAGGCGATAAAATCTGGGTAAAAGACACTAACGGTGGCTTTAAACAGAGCAATGATGGTACGTTTAATTCTGCCATGACAGATGGTGTGTTCCCTGTTTCGGGAACATTTGCTAACGGTTGTACCGTGCATTACACCGGTTCTAATGGTACTTCCGGCGACAAGGTGACAATTGCCGCTAAACAAAATCAAACAACCGCCAACGATTTTAGTCATGCCGGGGCATCGGGCGACTGCGGTGTTGCTACGGCATCAGGCAATGGCAATTCTTTTAAGTTTAAGCTAAACCACAAGGCAAGCTATCTCTGTTTCTTGCCCCGTACAACAAATGCTTTCGTAAAACGAAGTAAACTTACTAGCATCGAGGTGGTGGCCGAAAGCGACATTGCAGGAACGTTCGACTTCTCTAACGGTTCGTTGAGTGCCCAACCCGTGGCAAATGGCTCAAAGAAAATAACACTTGTAACAGGCAATGGTTTCGATCTCACCAACGAAAACACAAGCCTCGCCACCAATGGCTCCTATGTGGTTATCCCTCCCGGAACGCATCACCTCACTGTTCGTTACTGGCTCGAGAACAAAGTGGACAATCCAGAAGGTAGAATCGTAGGAACTGTAACCAAATATATAGATATTACCTGCGAAGCTGGTAAGATATACGACATTACAGCCAACCTTAACCCTGCGGACGTGTCGGGTGAGTACTTCATGTGGGACGCAAAGAAACATTATTGGTATAAAAGGGAAGGCAGCCAACCAAAGATTAGCGGCGCATCAACCACAAACTTCCCCCAAAGTCAAGCAGACTCTCCTGAAAGTTGGTATAATTCGCCTGCGAACGGCACTAATTGGGCTGCAAACAGCGCAAACCAAAGCGCCTCTGTGAACCAAGTAATATGGTATGTACAAAAAGGTGCCCCGCATTGGGATGCTGCTGAACTATGGACCTTGTTCGGACATCTTTATAAGGGCGGAATGTGGTTGAAGAAACAAGATGTTATCGCACGAGAGAACCATACAACTACTCAGAATATGTACGCAAGTTACAATGGTATTGATTATCGTCAGTCCACAAGCACATTCCCAGACTATTCTTTCAATAACAACAATATAGTTAAAGAACGTCCTACCAAGTCAGAGATATCTGATTACTTCTATCTCCCAGCCAAAGGTTTCTATCTAGGTGGAAAGATGCAATTCATCACTTACCTTGGATATTACTGGTCGGCCACTTGTCTGAAAGCTGATGCGCAACGTGCATTCAGCTTAACGTTCAACCCAAGTTCAATCTCTCTTGGAAGCAACTTCCGTTTCAGCGGCTTTGCCGTAGACCTGAAATGGTAATGGGAAGAAGGTTATTCGATAAGGTATTTCTATAATGAATGTCGATATTCTTTGTGGAATTGCCCGTTAAAGAGACACATCACTAAAAGAACATATACAAAGCATTGTCGCCTACCTCTGAGTGAGGTAGGCGACAATCTTTTTTCCCCAGGATTGCCCGTAATGCTTGTCCACTTCGTGTTAGTGTACGCTCGGATATACGGCAATCTCTGTTGCAGAACGGCTCTAATGGCAAGGCGAACTTCAAGCCTTCCCTCGTGCTGAAGTATATATATAAGGAGTGGCGCGGGCAAATAAGGCCTGATTGTGGGCTGGAAACAACGGTTAACTTGGACGTAAGCCGTGAAGTTGGCTATAAATGCGATAGGGAGAACGATTTAGTTGTCGTTCTCCCTATCGGTATTAAAGCCGCAACGTGCCGGTTTTGCGCCCGCAACAGCCTATTTCTTCTTAAAGTTATCTAGTCCTTGGTTCAGGAAGTCCATGTAATGCGCGATGTCCTCGTCGTAACTATACGACCTAGCCAGCGGTTTTCCTGCGTTGTCGATAGCCACATAGAAGGGCTGAGCGTTAGCCCCGAACTTGCTACGTTGCAGATAACTCCACTTGTCGCCAATGGTGCGAAGGGTTCGTTTCTGTCCATTCTCAGTTACTTCGATAGGTTCGGGCAGCGGTTTCTTATCGTCTACATAGAGCGAAATCAACACATACTCCTTCGTAAGCTTGTCTGCCACCTGCGGATCTGTCCACACAGCAGCCTCCATCTTACGGCAGTTTACGCAGCCAAAGCCCGTAAAGTCGATAAGTACCGGCTTGCCTTGGGCGGCAGCGGCGGCCATTCCTTCCTCGTAACTGTCGTATTGCGCGCGAACCTCGTTGTGATATAGGTTAAAGTCCTGCGTGTTCATAGGTGGCGCAAAGGCACTAACAGCCTTGCAAGGAGCACCCCAAAGGCCTGGTATCATGTAGACGGCGAAAGCGAACGACACCAATCCGAGCATCACACAAGGTACAGGCATGGCATCCGAACTGCCTTGGTCGCTGGCGAATTTCAAACGTCCGATGAGGTAAAGGCCAAGCATGAAGAAAAGTGCAATCCATATCGAAAGGAACACTTCGCGGTCTAGCAAGTGCCATCCATAAGCTAAGTCGGCCACCGAGAAGAACTTCAAAGCGAAGGCCAACTCGATAAAGCCCAGCACAACCTTGATGATGTTCATCCAACTACCCGACTTCGGTGCTTTTTTCAGCCATGTAGGGAAGAGGGCGAACAACGTAAAAGGCAGGGCCAAAGCCACGGCAAAGCCTAGCATTCCGATGCCAGGACCCATGATGCTGCCCGATGTAGACACCTGAACGAGCAAGAAACCAATGATGGGACCCGTGCAAGAGAACGACACCAGCGAAAGGGTGAAGGCCATGAGGAAGATGCTGAGCACGCCACTTGTAGACGATGCCTTGCTGTCTACGGCGTTACCCCACTTGTCGGGCAGGCGTATTTCGAACCATCCGAAGAACGAAAGGGCGAAAATAACAAGCAACAAGCAGAAGAATATGTTGAAAACAGCGTTTGTCGACAACGAGTTAAGAGCCGAAGGGCCGAAGGCGGCAGTGACGGCCAAGCCCAATGCCACGTAGATCACGATGATGCTCACGCCATAAGTGAGGGCATCGCGAATGCCCTTTGCCTTATTTTGTGAGCGTTTGAGAAAAAAACTTACCGTCATGGGGATAATGGGCCACACGCAAGGGGTGAAAAGTGCGAGCAAACCGCCGATGAAACCCATGGCAAAGATGTACAGCATAGAGTTGTCTTGTTTGCCTTGGTCGCCGTTATAAGCCTGCAATTCGGCCACAACGGGTGCCCAAAGTCCGCCTTGCTCCACGTTGTTTCCGCCCCCGTTAACGGCAGCAGCGGCTGTTTTGGCGGTATCGGTCGTTGCATTATTAGCGTTGGCGGCAGCCAGAGCAGCCAGCGAGTCGGCCTTTTCTTTGGTCAGTTGTGCAGGCGTTTTGGTTTCTTTCGCCTCGGGAGCGTTGGCCGGACCATTGCCCTTAAAGTCGAATTCCACCTGTGTAGGCGGCAAGCAGTTTTGGTCGTTGCATGCTCCGTATTCCAGATAGCCTTTTATGCGATAGGTTTTTCCGGTGATTTTGTATTTCTGCACAAAGGTAACCGTGTTTTCAAAGTAGCGCAACTTCATTTCAAAAAGCTTGTCGTAGTTGCTAATCTCCTTGCCTTTGGCTTGCAGTTTACCTGCTGCTTGTGCACCTTCTGCCTTCTCTGTGGTAATGGTTGCCGAAATCGGGCCACCACTAGGCAGGCCTGTTGAGTAGACGTGCCAGCCGTTATCAATCTTTGCAGTGAAGATAACGTCCACCTCGGTGGGCGAATTTTGTTTCTGCTGTACGCTTACATGTACGGGGTTTTGCATCTGTGCCGATGCCCCCAACGCGAAGACGGCAAGTAAAGCCGTCAGTAAGGTCAATCTAATTTTCTTCATATTTGGTGGGGTTTGGGGTTTGTTGTTATTTTAGTTGACCAGTTAACGAGTTTACTGGTAAACCAGTTGACCAGTTGATGGGTTAACAAGTCTATGGACTGGAAGACGAGGGGTTAAGCCGCTAAGGGTCTTCCTACACCTACTGTTTTCCTCGCCCAATGGGTTTATTATTTTTTAGTTAACACGATTTATGCGTCATAATGTTCAGCACATACTTATCTGTTTCGTCCATTCCTCGGCTCCCGATGGCAGCCAAGTTTCGTATCGAGCGGTCCACATCGTCGTCGATAATGCCCTCAACAGATGTTACATACTTATGTTGAATGGCCAACATCGCGCTCAGCACGGCCGTACTAACGCCCGACGAGAGTTTCAATGCACACGAAGGCTTTGCACCATCGCATATCATACCCGTTAGGTTGGCAATCATATTCTTTACCGAATAGCATATCTGCTCGAACGTTCCGCCCATCAGGTAGGTTATTCCGCAGCTACTTCCCGTGCTGGCCACCACGCATCCACACAGAGCCGACAGCGTGCCAAGGTGCTGTTTGATGTAGATGGCCGTCAGATTGCTGATAATTAGTGCCCTGATAAGTTCCTCTTCGGTATTGTGGTTCTCGCGTGCGAACGTCGTTACAGGCACCGTTGTGCAAATGCCTTGGTTGCCGCTGCCGCTGTTGCTCATCACAGGAACCATCGCTCCGGCCATACGTGCATCGCATGCGCCCCCAGTTGCCGAGAGAATATGCGCAAACACGCTGTCGCCCAGCACGCCACGACCTAGCGGACTGCACATCGTTTTACCCAATTGGTGGCCGTAATTGTCCTCCAATCCGCAGCGCGAGGCATTCTCGTTCAGCGTTTTGGCTTCAAGGATAAAGCGCAAGTCGTCCAAAGCCGTCTCTGTTGCAAACTCGTACACCTTTCGCATCGACAGTTCCACGCCTGTTTTGGCCACCGTTTCTGCGCTACATGCGGCCTTGTCTAGCAACACCTTGTCGTTCTTGCGCAGGTAAACAAAGTTGGTGTGCGACCCCTTGATGCGTGCCTCGGCCACTTCGTCGCCGCACGTGCAGGTAATGTTGATAAAGAGTTTGTCTTCGTCTTCCTCCTCCAACTTGATGTCGATGCAATTCGCGGCAATCAGTTTCTTACCTTGCTTAACGCTCTCGGGCGTACAACCTTTAAGCACTTCCAGTTGTTTTTCGCTGTCGCCGATAAGTACGCCCAAGGCGATGGCGATAGGCAAGCCAATCATCCCCGTGCCAGGGATACCCACGCCCATAGCGTTTTTAAGTACGTTGGCACTCAGTCGCACGTCAATTCTTTCGGGCGTTTGTGCCAAAAGTTCCTTAGCCTTCGCCGCGCATAGTGCAACAGCGATAGGCTCAGTGCATCCAATGGCAGGCACCACCTGCCGATGTATAAGCTCAAGAATGGCTTTCCTGTCGTTTTCTGATAGCATGGTAAGTTTGTCGGTTGTTTTGTTTACGGTGTTGTAGAATAATTTGATGCTTTTATTTAGCCGTGTGCTAGTTGCCCGCGGCCAGCGATTTGTTTGCCATGCCCTCCTTCATTTTGTGCAAAATCTATGCCTAAACACACCACTCGCACAAGAGGAACACTAACGCATGCAAAGTTAGTAGAATTTACTTAAAACAATCAACCAACCGAATATTTTTTTTATAGAAATGCAAAAGCAAGCCCTAAAAGGGCTGTTTTTTAACATTTCAACATGTTTTAGCCCACATCTCGCGGCTTTTTTAACGGGCGAATACAGTCTAATGTTTTTCCACTTACCAGCCCTTTCGTACCATCAAGTTTGCCACGCAGGCAAAAACTTGCCCCACACCCCACCGCTTGCCTATATAATACCCACCATTTGCCTATATAATAAAGGTGTACCCTTTCTGCCCAATCGCCCCTTCGTTGTACCCAACTATTGCCTTTTTGTTCATCCACAAACGTTCCATTTCTTTCCAATTCTTGCAATATTGGAAAGAATTGCATAACTTTGTGATGACGTTTAAAGGCAAATAGACTATGGGCAAAATAGAATTATCACCGCAGGCGAGCCTCAAAGACTGTGTAAATGCTTTGCTCGAAATGCAAGACGAAAGCCTTATCGCCCTTGTTGAGAAGATAAACGAGGAGTACGAATATTGGGACATGGTGAAGTATAAGCCGCTGCCCAAGGGCTGTACGCCCCAAAAGCTGTGGCTCTGCACCAAGGCATCGCGCCTGCGAAACAAGCTGTGCGTATGGCCCAGCTATGCCATTTCGCTAAGTCTTACAAGCCACATGCAACGTATATGCCACGAGTTCGATATGAATTTTGGCGGTACGTGGATGGCCGACGACAAGCTGCCGCCCGAAACAAACGAACGTTATTTGGTGAGTTCGCTCATGGAAGAGGCCATCTCGTCAAGTCAGATGGAGGGTGCCAACACCACGCGCCGTGTGGCAAAAGAAATGCTACGCAAGCAAACAAAGCCCAAAGATAAGGCGCAACAGATGATAGCCAACAACTATCAAACCATACAATTCATTGTGCAGAGCAAGGACAAGCCGCTTACCCCGGAGCTTTTGCAACATGTGCACAGGCTGATGACGGAGAAAACGTTGAGCAACGATGAGTACGCGGGCAGGTTTAGAACCAACGATGAGGTGGTAGTGGCAGATGGCATAACGCACGAAGTGGTGCATCGGCCGCCAACTCACAAGGATATAGAACCCTTCGTTGCCCACTTATGTAGCTTTTTCAACGACGAAGAGCAGTCTGTTTTCATCCACCCGCTGATAAGGGGCATTATCATTCATTTCATGTTGGCCTACGTTCACCCCTTTGTCGATGGCAATGGGCGCACGGCACGTGCCCTGTTTTATTGGTACTTGCTGAGGCGTGGCTATTGGCTAACGCAATATTTGTCTATTTCGCGCGTGATAGCACGCTCAAAAACGGCCTACGAAAAGGCCTTCCTTTACACCGAGGCCGATGAAAACGATATGGGCTACTTCGTTGCTTACAACATGCGTGTGTTGCAACAAGCGTTCCGCGAGTTGCAAACCTACATCAAGCGAAAGCAGAAAGAGCACCTTGCCGCCAATACTTACCTGCGACTGGGCGACATCAACGAACGGCAGGCGCAAATAATACAGCTGCTTGTAGATAACCCCAAGGCGGTGCTTACCATTAAAGAGTTGCAAAATAGGTTCTTGGTTACGCCTACAACCGCTAAAACCGACATCATGGCCCTTGTTAATCGTGGGCTTGTCAGCGAGTTTGCGTTTAACAAAGTGAAAAAGGGATATGTGCGAAGTGAGGGTTTCGAAGAGGTGATAAAACAGCTAAATGCTTGACATTCCCTGTTCTACGCTGCTGGCCGTTATGCACTAATGCCTGTGGCAGCATGTGTTTCGCAATGCGCAAAGTGCTTGTTTCCCAATCAAAAAGTGCTTATTCCCCCATCAAAAAAGGCTAAACCCAACAGCCTTTCGGTCATCAATAAACGCTCCAATCCTTTCCAATTCTCTCCAAATTGGAAAGTATTGGAACGTTTTTGTGGCGGAGTTACCGCGCGTCTATCCCCATATTTGCGGTGCAAAACACAGCACATTGTTGGGGTTTGCCCATGCTTGATGGCAAAGACAGCTAAGTCCTAAAAGTTTGAATGTCTGAAACAAATGCCCTTTTCCCATCATTTATACTTCATTTAAAATGAAAAACCTTGCCAACTTGCCAAACCCAAAAGTTAAATGCGGTACGGTTATTTTACAAAACACGCCCTAACCGCCAGTCCATTCTAGCAAAAATAAAGTCCATTTAGTAGGCAATTAGCCGCTATTTACAGCCTTATAGGTTTCCGTTTTAGTCTGTTTTTAAGAAAACCACCTGCATTTTGCACCATTTTAGCTTTCTAGATGGTTGCCCACTCGCCATTTTTTCGTGCCCAAAAACCTGCTTTTTGCCACTAAAAAGCCACCAAACAATGGTTATTTTGCCCTTTTCAGCCATGATTTTAATGCCTCGAAAGGATTATATTTATGCCATTTACGGCGTATCTTTATGCTTTTTACCTCTCATTTTGCACCAAAACACCTTGCGTTTAGCATCA
>NZ_KV815118.1:24320-33845 GCF_001814145.1 Prevotella sp. HMSC073D09
CACCAAAACGCACTGCAATTAGCACCAAAACGCGTTGCGTTTAGCGGCATATTGCAGAAGACATAGCAGTAAACACCTAGAAAACGGGTGCAAATGGCAGTTCCTTGTCATAAATATTCATTTTGCAGCATCCACAGGTTGGCCCTTAGTCGCATCAAAACAAACCTCCGCGAGAATCGATTTTTTGCGACCGAGTGAGCAGTTGGTGGATAAAAATGGCACTCTTTGTGTTAAATTTTCTGCTGAAAAGTGGACAAAACAAAATAAATCCGCGAGAGATAAAGCAGTTGACGAGTTACCCAATAAACCTTTAACAATCGAGCAATACACAAAGCATACCACTCCCCTCTCCCCTTGGAGAGGGGCAGGGGGTGAGGCTTTCTTTTCCCCACTTCTAGGTATTGCGCACATCACAACAAAGCCGTAACTTTGCATTAACAAATCTAAAGGCGAGCTCTAAAACTTTTCGAGGAACGATAAGAACCCCGAAAGGGCGAATTGCGTGCTATGCGGAAGGTTTACAGAACATGCCTTTTTTAAAGTGAATGTAAAATGAAAAAGAAAAGAACAGTAAGAAAACAATTCTTTAAACTGGTGTTCGCACTCTGCGCAACATTCGCCCTAAGCATCCCCATTGGCATGCGGGCAGAAAACGAAGTGAAAGAAAAAACCGATGCCAACATAAAAGGCAGCGTGGTAGACAGCAAAACACAGCAACCCCTATCGCACGCTAGCGTGCTGGTGGTTGGCACGGTGATAACCACCACCACCGATGCCGAAGGGCATTACGCGCTGAACAACCTGCCCTTGGGAAAAGTGAAAATAGAGGTGCGCTCTGCGGGTTACCGCGCACTTAGGCAAGAGGTTACCACCGAAAGGAACTATACCACGGAGCAGAACTTTGAGCTAACGCCCGACGAAATTGCGCTAGACGAGGTGGTTGTTTCGGCCAATCGCAGCCTAACGCTTAGGCGCGAGTCGCCCGTTATCGTGAATGTTCTGGACACGAAGTTGTTCGAGTCTACCCATTCAACCACATTGGCACAAGGACTTAACTTCCAACCGGGCGTGCGAACCGAAGACAACTGCACCAATTGCGGCTTTTCGCAGGTGCGCATCAACGGACTCGACGGCCACTACTCGCAGATATTGGTAGACTCGCGCCCCGTGTTTACCGCCCTACAAGGCGTTTACGGGCTCGAACAGATACCCGCCAACATGGTAGAACGTGTGGAAATTGTTCGCGGTGGCGGCTCGGCACTCTTCGGTGCATCGGCCATTGGCGGCACCATCAACATCATTACCAAGGAGCCTAGCGAAAATTCGGCCGAGCTGGCACACACCATCACGGGCGCAACAACTGGCTCTACCGCCTTCGACAACAACACAACGGGCAACGTTTCGGTTGTTACAACCAACGGCAGAGCAGGCTTTTACCTCTATGCGCAAAGCAGACACCGCTCGGCTTACGACCGCGATGGCGACGGTTACACCGACTTGCCCACGCTAGACAATAAAACGTTGGGGCTTAGCACCTTCCTTCGGCTCACCGACTACTCGAAAGTAACCCTGAAATATCATGGGTTGAAAGAGTTTCGCCGTGGCGGCAACAACCTTTTCTTGCCGCCCCACGAGGCCAACATTGCCGAACAAATAGAGCATACCATCAACGGCGGCAGCTTGGCTTACGACCTTTTCAACCCCAATGGCAAGGGACATTTCAGCGCATACGCCTCGTTTCAAAACGTAGACCGCAAAAGCTATTACGGCGGATTGGGCGAACTGGCTAGCGCAGCCGAGGGGCAGAAGGCCCTGAACGAGGCCTACAAGCTGGGCCTTAGCCTAGACATGAGCGAGGAAGACGCGGCAAAACTGCCCGACGACCAACAAGAAATTTTAGCCAACGCGCAGGCTTACGACAAAGCACAAAGGGCGTATAACGTTACACACAACATCAACTACATTGCCGGAGCGCAGTATGTGCACAACTTCGACCGACTGTTGTTTATGCCAGCCGACCTTACCGTGGGTGCCGAATACAGCTTCGACCGCATAAAAGACCGCTCGTTGGGCTACAACAGCCTGCTCGAACAGCGCGTGCGCATCAGTAGTGCCTTCGTGCAAAACGAGTGGAAAAATGCCCATTGGGGGCTGTTGTTGGGCGGACGACTAGACAAGCACAACCTTATTTCGCACCTGATATTCAGTCCGCGCGTGAACCTGCGCTACAATCCCACGCCCAACACCAACTTCCGCCTTACATACGCTGGTGGGTTTAGGGCTCCGCAAGCCTTCGACGAAGACCTGCACACCAAGATTTCTGACGGCGACCGCGTGAAGATTGCCCTCGCCAAGGACCTGAAAGAAGAGCGTTCGCACAGTTTCAGTGCATCGGCCGACCTCTATAAAAGCTTCGGAACGGTGCAAACCAACCTGCTTATCGAGGGTTTCTACACCCGTCTGAACAACATGTTTGCCACGCGCAAGCTGGCCGACGACGTCGTAATTGATGGCGCACGTGTGGAAGAACGCTACAACTCTAACGGCGCAACGGTGTTTGGGCTGAACCTCGAAGGCAAGGCATCGCTTACTTCTTGGGCGCAATTGCAGGCTGGATTTACGTGGCAAAACAGCCGTTATCGCACGGCCGAAGAATGGGACGACGATGCTGCCGACGAGTTTAAAACCACCAAACGCCTGCTGCGCACGCCCGACACCTATGGCTATTTCACGCTGAACGTGCGCCCTACGATAGATTTCAACGTGTCGCTCTCGGGCGTTTACACGGGTAGAATGTACGTTGGACACCCCAAGGGCGGCAGCGAACGCACCAAAGACTTCTCCATCATCGAGCATACGCCCTCGTTCCTCACGCTGAACTTGAAACTGGCGTACGACTTCTACCTTCACAACCAAGTGAAGTTGCAGGCTAGCGCAGGCGTTCAGAATCTGCTGGATGCCTACCAGAAAGACCTGGACAAAGGCCCTTCGCGAGCCTCCGACTACGTTTACGGCCCCACACAACCACGTAGCCTTTTCCTCGGAGTGAAGATTTCGTACTAAAACACCTTGCCCCCAACCGCCTCGTTAAGTGGTTGGGGGCAAATTGTTTAAAGGCAAAAGCAGGTGTATCAACCACACACCAACACGCCAAACTAGCCTAACAAAACCACGAAAAACAACAGGTAACAGCCTAAACCCTTTCTCCAACGCCTGTGCTTACCTAATCTTGTTTTGCAAAAAAGTCTTATAAACTTGCGCTGGTTCGTTAAATAATGCGTATATTTGCAGAGAACTATTAGCACAGGCACGAAAAGCCGTTGCAACAAACTAGCTAAAAAACGCAACAAAAGGCTATAACCGATGGGCAAACCCCATTAAACCGCACCTACCCAAACATGACAGAAAAGGAGTTCCGAACATACTTTCGCGACTTATACCCACAGCTAGCGCAATATGCCACACGCCTGCTGGGTACTGTTGATGTAGACGATGTGCTACAAGGGGCGTTCTTGGAGTTGTGGAACAGGCGTAACGACATCTCTACGGCTGCCCATGTGCGTGCATTCACCTACCGAACGGTGTACACGCAATCGCTTAACGTGCTAAAACATCGTGCAGTGGTGAACCGATATTCGGCCGCCGTTATTGATATGGAAAGCAAAACGGCAGCTTTACTCTCGCCCGATGCATGCGATGTGGCCTTTAACATGGCCTGCAAAGAACTAAGCCACAAGCTTACCACCGCCATCGAGCAATTGCCGCCCAAAAGCAAGGAGGCTTTTACGCTTAGCTATCTGCACGACATGAAGAACAAAGACATTGCCCAAGAGATGGGCATCTCGGTGCGAACGGTGGATGCACACATCTACAACGCGCTGAGAACACTGCGAACAAAACTGAAACTAACCGACCTTAACACCGACTGAGAGAAGGAAGCATCGACGTACCACGAAGACATGCCCACGGGCCGGCTTAGCCCCGAACTACATTGATGCTTAAAAACCAAATACAAAAACAACCGTCCTCGCAAAGGAACATCCCCTAAACATCTAAAACGACAACACTATTGCGGGGAAACTCCCCAACAAAGTATTTATAAAACTATAAACAATGAAAAGAAAATCTACATTGATGGCCTTGGCGCTGTCGGCAATAGCCGTCACAGCCCAAGCGCAACGAACGCCATCACATCCGTTAGACATCGCGACGGCCGACGAAACCCAGTGGATTAACAGCTTCATGAGCTGGGAACCTGGGAAAACAATCGGCAACGCATCGCGCATTGACGACGAGTTTTTCATCTCGCGCGTAAAGCCTAGAAAGCGTATTGGCGCAGAACAAGGCGATTATACCGTAGATGCTACGGTAGACAGCAAGCGCAAGATGTGCTTGTGGGTTCCACTCGACGACCCAACGAGTACCTGGAAGGCCTTTCCGCGCTACTGTTTCGAAGGAGACAACTTCAGTCTGTGGAGCTATCTCGACATCCACGGCAACTGGACGGCACCTTGGGTAAGGTGTTCGGCAGGCCTATCCGACGTAGCTGCCAAGAACGGCGTAAAGGTGGGCACTCTGATGTCCATTCCCTGGGATGTACACATCAACATCAACTGGGGAACAAGCGGCCACGCAGCAACGCTAAAAATGCTTACCGAATCGAGCTATGGCAAGTATAAGTATGCCGAAAAGCTGGTACAATACATGAAGTACTACGGAATTAACGGCATTGGCGTTAACTCGGAGTTCAAGTCCGACCGTAGTTCAATGACTCGCCTCATCAATTTCTTCGCAGCTTGTCACGAAGAAGGAAAGAAACAAGACTGGGAATTCCAAGTATATTGGTACGATGGCACCAGCTCTTCTGGCAGAATTCACTTCGATGGAGGCCTTGATAGCCACAACGAAGAGATGTTTGGTACGGGCGAAAAGCCTGTTGTAGACATGCTCTTCTTTAATTATAACTGGAACAAAGACCAACTCAACAACTCCGCCAGCAAGGCAAAGAGTATGAACAGAAGCAGTTACGACATCTATGCAGGTTTCGACATTCAAAAGAATGGAATGAGACTGTCTGGCGGAGACCGTTCTTGGCGCGCACTTTCTGAAACAAAGGCATCGGTTGGTTTCTGGGGTGCGCACAGTCAAAGTCTGTTGCACCAGAGTGCAACCGACGACGGAACCTCAGACATCGCCATACAAAAGGCTTACCTTTTAAAGCAAGAGCTATGTTTCAGCGGCGGACATCGCAACCCGGCTTATCGCCCCGAATTCACCGACAACTGCAACCTCTCCAACGCTTCTCTGCAACGTTTCCACGGACTTTCTTCGTTGCTAACGGCCAAGAGTACCATCACCAGCGTACCCTTCGTGTCCAGATTTAACCTGGGCAACGGCTTGAAGTTCTACAACCAAGGCGAAGTTACCTTCGACCACAAGTGGCATAACATCAACACACAAGACATTATGCCCACGTGGCGCTGGTGGATTACCAACGCAGAAGACAAGGTAGACGCCGCCTCTTACCCCTCATTGATTAAGGCCGACCTCATTTTCGACGAGGCTTACTTTGGCGGTTCGTGCCTTAGCCTGCACGGACAAACGGCCGCATCGCACGTTAAGCTGTTCAAAACCATGCTCGACGTAACAGCCGACAATACGCTTAGCATCACCTACAAGCTTACCGAGGGCAACAAAACCCACGCCAAGCTGTTCATCGCACTGAAAGGCGAAACCAACAAGTATAAGGAAGTGGCCATACCCGATGCACCAAAGGCAGGACAATGGAACACCTTCACCGCTAAAATGTCCGACTTTGGCATTACGGCCAACGCCACTGTGGCCATGATTGGTATCAAAGTAGAAGGAACAACCCACAACTACAACATGCTGGTGGGCGAAATGGCCGTGCGCAATCCCCAACAAGCCTTCAACACCAAGAAACCTACCGTGGGCGAACTGCAAGTTCTTAGAGGCCGTTACAATGCCTTCGACTTCAAGATGCGCTATTACAGCGACGACGGAACGGGCGCAAAGAAAACCTACAACGACGAAGTTGACACCTGGTACTACGAAATTTACATTCAACCGAAAGGTGGAAAAGAGCAATTGCTCACCGCTACCACATCGTGGGCGGCATACGTTGTAGACGCTCCTGTGCCTTCCGACAAGGCAAACCGCCAGGTAAGAATGGGCGTTAGAGCCATTTCGCCCGACGGACTTAACCATTCGGACATTGCTTGGAGCGCATGGACCGACATTCCTTACGACCAACCTTTGCACACCGCCAAGCTTAGCAAGGCCGTTATCAAGCCCGGAGAAGAGTTTACGCTCAGCCTAGAAGACCTTATCGAAGAGCCCGCACAAAAGTGGGAAGTTATCAGGCCTAGCGATAAGCGAGTTCTTTTCAGCGCAGAGAACGTAACGAGCTGCAACCTCAAACTAGATGAGGTTGGCGTGTACGACGTTAGATTGGTAGACAACACAGGCCAAGAGCATCTCAACCGCGGCTTTATTCAGGTTTCGCCCGAAAGCACTGGTGCCGTGCCACATATCGAAAGCATTACGCCCAGCAAACAACAAATCAAAGCCGGCGAAGAAGTGAAGTACAGCTTTACTGGCAAGAAAGGCGACGGCAAAGTGTCCAGAGGTCTAATCATCAGCGACCCCAACATGTTCCGCATGCCTGCCGACTTGCAGCAAGGCACAACCTATTCGTACGCACTTTGGTTCAAAGCCGAGTCTTTCAGACACGACAAACAAGGAACAAACCTCATTAACAAGAATACCATCAAGGATAGTTGGCCCCACAACAACTGGGGAGACCTATGGGTAACCATCCGTCCGCAATGGAAAAACCACGCAGCTAACGAGGTTTCATTCAACACGATGGGCTGGAAAGACCACGATGATCCCAAAGCAGACATGATGTCAACAGGCTATCAAGTTGTACCTGGCGTGTGGACCCACATCGTTGTAACACAAGATGGCGGCAGGCAGTGCATGTACTTCAACGGTAAGGAAGTGGCTAACGCTTTCTTCGGCGCATCTACTCGCCGAGAAAACAAAAGCGACAACCGTATACGCAGCTATGAGCTTGCCGACATATTCATCGGTGGCGGCAATGTATACAAGGCCGGCTTTAACGGAGTGATAGACGAAGTGCAAGTATGGGACAAGTTCCTATCTGCCGAAGAAGTGAAACAATGTATGAATGGTTACAGCAAAGGCAATGTGCCCGCTAACTTGCGTGGATACTACACCTTTGAAGAGAAAACTGCCGATGGCAAGTACGCCAACTGGGGTAGTGCCGGCGAACAATACAAGGGCGATGTTGTGGCCATTGCACAAGGTGGTGGCGAGAAAACGGACAACGCTTTCTACGATCCACGCGAAAACAACAACAATGTTTTGGGCTATCCCGGCATCTCTGGTACGCTAGAAGTGAAGACACAAGCCACCTGGACGCTTGACGGAGCAAACGTAATTGATAAGGGCGACGTGGCTACTGTTACCTACGCCGCTGCCGGCAAGTACGCTGCAACGCTGAAACTGACCAACCTCTGGGGCGAAGACACCAAAACCGTAACCGACATCGTTGAGGTAACGGGCACAACCAATGGTGTTAATGCCGTCGAGGCTGCCGACTTCGCCCTATATCCCAACCCCTTCGTTGAAAGTGTGAACCTACGCTTTGCCGAAGGTGGCGAATATGCCATACAGGTTACGGCCGTTAACGGTGCCGTTATGCAGAACACCAAGGCAACGGCCAATGCTGGCGACGTGGTTAACGTGGCCATCACTGGTGCCAAGGGGCTTTACATCGTTCGCGTGATGAAGAACGGAAAGCTGTATAAAGCAGTAAAAGTGGTTAAAGAATAAGCTACAAGGCTGATTCAGGAAATCACCTTAACACTTGCCCGATGCCGCAGTTCAATGCTCGGCATCGGGCTTGTTCTTTATTATTACAGCAAGATGAGGTGTTTGTAAACCAAAGATATAGTCGAAAATATTGGTCTTGGAACGACACATCCCTTTATTAGGACACGGTCACTTGGAGAACATGACACGTTCTCTTGAAAATCAGACGATGTTACCTTGAATAACATCTTAAGCTAGCAGCTGCCCCCTCACCAACTAACGCAAAGCGGTTGGCGCTCAAAACTACGCACCACAAAACCATGTTGTGCATTCGCTATATCGTGAAATATAGATAGGAAATCAATGTTGCAACAATGGCACACAAGCACATTCGCATTCTAACAAGCTAATACGAACAGACCAAACGCTACGTGGTAGAAGGTTGTTGTGCCATGTTAGGCAGGATAGGCAGCTAAACGCCCACAACCCAGCCCTACAAACGTACCAACCGCCACGCGCAAGTTTACCGCACCAACATTTGTTCGATAAAGACATCCACCACCAGATTGTCTTACCCACGACCAGACAACCCATTGCAAATTCAATTCTGCCCAACTGTTATAGTCAAACAGAATTAGATTTGGAAAGCCATAGTTGCATCGTAAGCAAACAAAAGTCCTCCTTTTCCTCTGCGTAAGGTTACATTGATGCCATGCAACGCACGTCTTGCACTCTTCTAACAACTATTTCCCAAATGAAATTTTGTTTCACTATAATTCAGTGTCTTTATTTTACAAAACAATTAAAAACGTCACCCCATTCTAGCGAAAATAAAGCACGCAAACCATGCAAATTGCCACAATTTTCATCCTTACACCTTTTATTTTTACGCCAAATTTAAGACCATTACCTGCATTTTGCACCATTTAGCCTTTCTATTTTGGGTGCTAGCTCGTATTTTGGGGGAGCCAACAACCCGCTTTTAACCCCCAAAAACCTACTTTTTAGCGGTTATTTTGTCCCTTTTTGCCATGTTTTTAATGGTTCGAAGAGGTTTTGTTTATACCATCCCCATGAATATTTATGCTTTTTGCCTTGCATTTAGCGGCAAAACGCACTGCATTTAGCACCATTTCACCTTGCGTTTAGCACCATTTTACCTTGCATTTAGCACCAAAACGCAGTGCGTTTAGCAGCATATTGCAGTACATTTAGCGGCAAATAGCCCAAAATTCGGTGAAAATGGCGTTTCCATTAAATAAATATTCATTATGTCAGTATTCACAATCAACCCCTTTTTGCCTCAAAACCAACCTTCGCGAGAATCGATTTTTTGCGCAAGATAGGCGATTGGCGGAAAAAATCGCAGCCATAATGTTAAAACTTTTGCTGAAAAGTGGACAAAAAAATTGATTAGAAGACGAATGAACAAGTTGACCAGTTCACAAGTTGACCAGTTCACAAGTTGACCAGTAGATGAGTTGACCAGTAGATGAGTTGACCAGTAACAAGCGTTCAACAAGCAAAGCATTTCACTCCCCTCTCCCCTTGGAGAGGGGCTGGGGGTGGGCTGGTTGGGGCTGGGGGTGAGGCTGGCAGATAACAAGTTAACTAATAACAAACGTGCAACACACAAGGCATACCACTCCCCTCTCCCCTTGGAGA
>NZ_KV815118.1:33945-48843 GCF_001814145.1 Prevotella sp. HMSC073D09
CCTCTCCCCTTGGAGAGGGGCCGGGGGTGAGGCCGAGAGGGGCTGGGGGTGAGGCTGTTTTTCCGCCCTTCACTTTGAAAAATCTAATAATAAAAGCAAATAGTGGAATGATTTGCGAAAATATCCTTATCTTTGCAAGTTACAAGAGGGGCTTGTTATCCCTAAATTTACTGAAAAGAAACATCAGATGAAATATGCATTGATAACAGGAGCATCGCGCGGCATAGGCAGGGCCATAGCCTTTAAGTTGGCTAAGCAAGGCTATGCCGTGGTGATTAACTACCTACACAACGACGAAGCTGCACAACAAACACGCGATCAAATCGTGGCAGAAGGCGGACAAGCCGAGCTGTTGCGCTTTGATGTGGCGCAACCCAACGCCATAGAGCAGGCCGTGGAGCAATGGCAACAACGCCATCCCGACGAGTATATCGACGTGTTGGTGAACAATGCGGGCATACGTCGCGACAACCTGATGGTGTTTATGCAGAACGAAGAGTGGGAAAGCGTGTTGCAAACGTCGCTCAACGCCTTCTTCTACCTAACGCGCCGACTGCTGAAAGACATGCTTACCCATCGTCATGGGCGCATTGTAAACATCTCGTCCGTGTCGGGACTGAAAGGCATGGCTGGCCAAGTGAACTATTCGGCTGCTAAGGCCGCGCTTATCGGGGCCACAAAAGCTTTGGCACAAGAGGTGGCCGCACGTAACGTTACGGTAAACGCCGTGGCTCCCGGATTTGTAGAAAGCGACATGACGGGCGACTTAAACCAAGACGAACTGAAAAAACTCGTGCCCATGAAACGTTTTGGCAAGGCCGAAGAGGTGGCCGCGCTGGTGGCTTTCCTCGCTTCGGACGAGGCCGCATATATAACGGGCGAAACCATCGCCATTACGGGAGGATTGTAAGCGGCCTCACCCCCTGGCCCCTCTCCAAAGGGAGAGGGGAGTGATTAGCCTATTTAAACATGGGTGGCAATATGCCGAGATGCGTCCGCTAAGATGTTTAAAGCCGAAAGGTTTCTCTATGCAAGGGGCAGGTGATGACGACACGATACGAATAAACAAGGCACATCACGCCCCTCTCCCCTTGGAGAGGGGTTGGGGGTGGGCTTTCTTTAATATAAGAATGACATGCAAAAAAGAGTGGTAATAACAGGCATCGGCGTATGGGGATGCCTGGGAAAAAACACCGAAGAGACAACTGCTGCGCTGCGAGCAGGACAATCGGGCATCGGGATAGACGAGGCCCGACTTACCTATGGCTACCAAAGCGCATTGACGGGTATCGTTGAACGCCCCGTATTGAAGGGCTTGCTAGACCGGCGAACGCGTACGGGACTGCCCGAAGAGGGCGAATATGCCTTCATGGCTAGCCGCGAAGCCTTTGCCATGGCGGGCATCGACGACGACTTTCTGCTGGCCAACGAGGTGGGTTGCATCTTCGGCAACGACTCTTCTTCAACGCCCGTTATCGAGGCTGCGGCCATTATGAACGAGAAACACGACTCGCAACTGCTGGGTTCGGGCTACATCTTCCAGTCGATGAACTCGACGGTGACGATGAACCTAAGCACCATCTTCCACCTGCGCGGCATCAACTTCACCGTCAGTGCGGCGTGTGCCAGTGGCAGTCACGCTATCGGATTGGGCTACATGATGATAAAACAAGGGCTGCAAAACATGGTGCTGTGTGGCGGCGCACAAGAGGTTAACCTCTACTCGATGGCCACCTTCGATGCCCTTGGTGCCTTTTCTAAACGCATGGACGACCCGCAGAGTGCCTCGCGACCCTTCGACCGCGACCGCGACGGACTGATACCTAGCGGTGGTGCGGCTGCATTGGTACTCGAAGAATACGACCATGCCGTGGCTCGTGGTGCCACAATTCTGTGCGAAGTGGTGGGCTACGGCTTTTCGAGCAACGGCGGCGGCATATCGCAACCAAGCGATGAAGGGTCGGTTACGGCCATGACGCGTGCGCTGAACGATGCCAACTTGTCGCCTGCCGACATCGATTACGTTAATGCGCACGCCACGTCTACCCTGCAAGGCGACATGTTCGAGGCCATTGCGCTAGACAGATTGTTTGGCCAACACATGCCTTGGATTAGTTCTACCAAAGGCATGACGGGACACGAATGCTGGATGGCTGGCGCCAGCGAGGTGGTTTACTCCATCCTGATGATGCAAGGCGGCTTTGTGGCATCCAACGTGAACTTTGAAAACCCCGATGAACATTCGGCCAAACTGCGACTTGCCACACATCGCATCGACACACAAGTAAATACGGTGCTGAGCAATTCGTTCGGGTTCGGCGGCACCAACAGCGCACTTATCATTAAAAAATAGCAAGTAGCGCGCCCCACCCCACTCTGCCCCAACATGGCAGAGAAAGTACATTGGGCGCGCAGGCTTTGCACCAAACTTAACACCTATCGTTATGAAACATCTTATCGTGGCACTAGCCATGTTGGCCTTTGCACCAAAAGTTATGGCCGACAGCGACATGAACTTTATCAGAGGGAATGCCTGCATTGTTAACGACCAGCAAAAATGCGTGGTGGAAGTAGACTACTCGGACCTCAATATCGAGGGAAAGCCCTGCATGCAGTACTTGCAAGACAGGGGCGAAGAGAACGTACGCGACTGGAAAAGCGACATGGAACTGTGCGTAAGCCAGTTTGTGGAGAAATGGAACAAAGACAACAAAGGCGCACTGAAAGCCATTGCCGAAAAAGATGAGGGCACACCCTTGCGCCTTGTGGTGAAGATGAAACGCCTGCACCTGGGCATTACTGCGCTGGCCGTGGTTGTTGGTTTCGGTTCTGGCGATGCCCATCTGGCATGCGAAGTGGACATATACGATGGCAACAAGGAGATTACCAAACTTCGCATCGACGACCTTTCCAGTGGTAGCCAATACACCGAGAGCCAACGCTTGCGCGACATCTTTAAGAAACTGGCCGCGCGTTCGGTGAAGTGTCTCAAGAAAGCTTGTAAGAAACAGAAGTAAGTTCGTAGGGTTCCCCGACAGGCATTTCGTTCAGTTCTGGCGTGCTTAGGTTTGCAGGCCAGCGGCCTTATGCCTAACAACAGGCAGGTTTCCTTGCAAACGCCTCGCCCAAAGAGCATCAAAACCGTTGACCAACACATCAGCTTACGCCCCAAATCAGAAACTCATAAACTAGTAAACTCAGATACGTAGTACATTATATGCACCTCTTTCCCGCATTATCTAAGAAGTATTGCCACGAGCGCATGTCGGCCGGCGAGGCACAACGCATGGCCCAATTCATCGCTTGGGCGCCTATGGTGTTTCAGGTTTCGCGCCTCATGGTGAAGTTCGGCATACTCGACTTGCTGCGCGACAGCCACGACGGGCTGACGCAAGACGAGCTGGTGCAACGCACCAAGCTATCAACCTATGCCGTAAAGATACTTACCGAGGCATCGCTTTCGGCCGGCATCGTACTGGTGGACGAAGAAACAAGCCGTTTCTCGCTATCGAAAACGGGCTGGTTCTTGCTCACCGACGATTCTACACGCGTGAACATGGACTTCAACCACGATGTGAACTATCGCGGAATGTTCTTCTTAGAAGAGGCCTTGATGAACGAAAAGCCCGCGGGTTTGAAAACCCTTGGCAACTGGCCTACCATCTACGAGGGGCTATCGAAACTGCCCGAAGAGGTGCAGAAAAGCTGGTTTGGGTTCGACCACTTTTATAGTGACAACTCGTTTAGTCAAGCTTTGAACATCGTTTTTGCCCATAACCCACGCCAGTTGATGGACGTTGGCGGCAACACGGGCCGCTTTGCGCTACGCTGTGTGGCTCATTCGGCCGATGTAAACGTAACCATCGTGGACCTGCCTGGACAAATTGGCATGATGAAAAAAAACATCGAAGGCAAGGAAGGGGCCGAACGCATTGCCGACTATCCCACTGATTTGCTGGACAAGACAAACGAACTGCCCAAGGGAGAGTGGGATGTGATATGGATGAGTCAGTTTCTCGACTGCTTTTCGGAACCACAAATAGTGGCCATTCTGCAAAAGGCGGCTGCCGTGATGAATCCCAATACGCGCCTTTTCATTATGGAAACGTTTTGGGACAGGCAGCAATACGAAACCACAGCCCTATGCCTAACCATGACCAGTGTTTACTTTACGGCTATGGCCAACGGCAATTCGAAGATGTATCACAGCGAAGACATGGCCCGACTGATAGCTCAAGCAGGCCTGAAAGTGGTGACTACGCACGACGGAATAGGTCGTGGGCACAGCATTTTGGAGGTTTCGCTACCCTAACATGCAAGCTTGGGCACCGTTCGTGGCCGGGATTTCGCCCGCCAACACATGCCCAACGCCACAAACAACAAAAGAATATTAATTACACAATATAAATATGTCTAGACAAGAAATTGAAGAAAAAGTAAGAGAATTTCTCATTGAGGATTTGGAGATTGACGAAGAGAAGATTGTTCCCGAAGGAAAACTCAAAGACGACCTAGGCATCGACAGCCTAGACTTCGTTGACATTGTGGTTATCGTGGAAAAGAAGTTCGGATTTAAAATTAAACCCGAAGAAATGGCTGGTATAACCACCCTCAAACAATTCTGCGACTACATCGAAAGCAAGGTGAACAACGCCTAATCGCAATCTCCGTAAGGCTGATATATGGAATGGCAAGGCAGAACAGACGGCAACCGTTGGATGCAACAGCAATTGATAAATTGCTTTCGCTTCCTCTCCCTACACATCTATTATATGGGTGTGGCGGTAGTGGTGCCGTTCTATATGCTCTTCGGCAAGGGTTTTAAGCCCAGTTATGGGTTCTATCGCAAAAGGTTTGGATGGAATGTGCTGAAATCGTTTTGGTGGAGTTATAAGAACCACTTGCGCTTTGGACAGGTGATGATAGACCGCTTTGCACGATATGCAGGCAAGACCTTCGCCCTTACAACCGACAATATCGAGTTGTATAACGAACTGGAAGCGGGCGACGGTGCCTTTGTGATGCTGAGCGCACACGTGGGAAACTACGAGATGGGCGGCTATATGCTCACGGCTAAGCGCAAAAGTATGCACATGTTGGTGTTTGCGCAAGAGACGGAAACGGTGATGGAGAACCGCAAAAAGCAGTTCGGTCGAACCAATATCCGCATGATACCGGTTGACAATGGGATGAATCATCTCTTTGCCATCAACGAAGTGCTTACCACAGGACAGATATTAAGCCTTACAGCCGACAGGCGATTTGGTTCGGAGCGGTCGGTTGTTTGCCGTTTCTTCGGTGGCGATGCGCTTTTCCCCCTCGGTCCGTTTGCCACCATCGTGCAACGCGATGTGCCTACTTTGGTTGTACTGGTGGTTAAGACGGGCATCAAAAGCTACCGCGCCATACTTACTCGACTGCCGCTACCTCCTACCAACTTACCACGCAAAGAACGCATACAACAACTGGCACAAGCCTACGCCAACGAGTTGGAACGCGTGGTGAGACTGTATCCCGAACAATGGTTTAACTTCTTTAATATATGGACAACAACCACAAGCTCCTCGTCCGAACCGTCGACGTAAGCGAGCTTTTGCCCCAGCAACCGCCATTTGTAATGGTAGATAGCTTGCTGAGCTTTGACAACGACACCACCGTTTGCGGCTATTGCGTGCCAGAAGACGGCGTGTTTACCGACAACGGGCAACTCTGCGCCGCTGGATTGGTGGAGAACGTGGCACAAACTTGTGCTGCGCGACTGGGCTTTTACAATAAGTATGTGCTCAATCGGCCTGTTCAGTTGGGTTTCATCGGTGCCATTCGCAACTTCTGCGTGGCGCGTCTGCCTCGCGTTGGCCAACAACTCGTCACCACTATTCACGTGGAAGAAAACGTGATGGGCATGACTTTGGCCTCTGCAAAGGTGGAATGCGAAGGCGAAACGGTGGCTACTACGGAGATAAAGATTGCGTTGATTGAAACAGTAGTAAAGGAGTAGAGTAATAAGGAGTAAGTAATGGAGTAATAAGGAGGAAAGGAATAAGGAGGAAGGAGTAGAGTAGTAAGTAATAAGGAGAAAGGAGCGGAGGAGTAAGGAGGAAAGGAATAAGGAGGAGGGAGTAGAACAGAAAGGAATAAGGAGGAAGTAGCGAAGGAGTAAGGAGAAAAGTAATAAGCAGCTAGCTGCAAATAGTTTAGGCGACTATGATGTTACTCAGTGCCACTTCTTCAACCCAAAACCTCAATCATTCACGAACGCTACTGCTCAAAATTCCAAGCCCTAACTGCTACAGACTTAGCCATTTACTACTTACTACCCTACTACTTACTCCTAAAAAAGAAAAAAATGTCCCTTCAAGCATCCAAAGAAATAGAGATAAGGTTTAGCGAAGTAGACTCGATGAACGTGGTGTGGCATGGTTCGTACGCCCTTTACTTCGAGGATGCACGCGAGGCTTTCGGTGCCAAATACGGCCTGGAATACCTCACCATTGCCGACAATGGCTACTACGCACCGCTAGTTGAGCTGACGTTTAAGTATCGGCAGCCCATCGTTTACGGCATGAAATGCCGCATCGACATATTCTATGTGCCCACCGAAGCGGCTAAAATCGTGTTCGATTACGAGATAAGGCGTAGCGAAGACAACGCGCTGATGGCCACAGGTCATAGCGTGCAGGCTTTCATGAACAAGCAATATCAGCTGGAATGGTACCGTCCGCCCTTCTATCAAGAGTGGCAAGAGCGATGGAAAGTGGTGTAAGGGGGTAGTTAGTGGTAAGGAGTAAGTAGTAAGGAGGAGTAAGAAATAAGTAGTAAGTGGTAAGTAATAGGTTGCTAGGAGCAGGCAGTAAGGAGTAAGTAAACCACCTCACACCTTATATATATAAGCAAAGAAGACGCAATATAAGCAAAGATGACGCATTGCATTGCACACAACATATCGTCGCCCTTGGGCTGGACGAGCGAAGAGAACTTCGCCGCCGTGCTGCAAGGGCGCACAAAACTAACCACCCACAAGGGCAAATGGGCACTGCCGCAAAGCTTTGTGGCATCTCTCTTCGACGACAACGCCGTGGAGGAACGTTTCAACAGCCACGTGGGTGATGTGGGTTTGGCCCTCTCGCGCTTTGAGATGCTCGTCGTATTGTCTGTAAAACAGGCCGCCGAACAAGCCCAAATCAACCTCAGCAGCAGCGATGTGGGCATCGTCCTTGCAACAACGAAAGGCAATGTAGAGTTGCTTTCGCCCACCAATCAGCCCCACATTCCGCGCCAACGCATGCTCATAGGTCCCTCGGCAGCGGCCATTGCCCACGCATTGGGCAGCCCAAACATGCCCCATGTTGTGTGCAACGCCTGCATTTCGGGAGCTCACGCCCTACTCTTTGCCCATCGTCTGTTGGAGATGGGGCTGTATCGGCAGGTTGTTGTGTGCGGTTGCGATGTGCAATCGGCCTTCATCGTGTCGGGCTTTCAGTCGTTCAAGGCCTTCTCGCAAGCGCCTTGCAAACCCTTCGATCTCTATCGCGACGGACTGAACCTCGGCGAATCGGCAGCAACGATGATACTATCGACCACTGAACCAACAACCCAACGTGCATGGCACATCGTGGGCGGAGCCGTCAGAAACGATGCTTACCACATTTCAAGTCCCTCGAAAAAGGGCGAAGGATGCTTTCGGGCGTTGGTGGCAACGGGCGTAAACGATGCCGAGAACATCGCTTTCGTCAGCGCACACGGCACTGCCACGCCCTATAACGACGAGATGGAGGCCAAGGCTTTGCATCGGGCTGGGCTATCGGCTGTACCCGTTAACGCCCTTAAAGGCATTTACGGACACACGATGGGCGCCGCTGGCGTGCTAGAAACCATCCTTTCGATGATGTCTATCGAAGACGGAACAGTGCTACCCACCATCGGTTTCAGCGAGTTAGGGGTAAGCAAACCCCTGCTTATCAGCGCGCAAGCGCAGCCCACAAGTAAACGTTCGTTCGTTAAAATGCTGTCGGGCTTTGGCGGATGCAACGTTGCCATGAGGTGGCAATGGGGCGAAAACACGGCCAACGGCAACGAAACGCAGGGCCAAAGCAAGGCACTGCCCACGCTTACACCGCTCCGCCGCGTGCAAATTACGCCACAAGAAGTGCAGATCGACGGCCACACACTGGCCATCGACAACCCAAACGGCGCGCTACTCACAGCCATCTACAAGCAATGGGCCAACGATTACCCCAAGTTTTACAAGATGGACGGCCTTAGCAGGCTGGCTTTCGTGGCAGGCGAACTGCTCACCAAGGGCGCAGAAGGACTGCCAAGCATGGCGTTAGACGATAACGCAGCCATCGTTTTCGTAGGAAACAGCGGCTCGTTGGCCAGCGACATCAAGTATCAAGGCACCATTCAGCAAGCCGACAACTTTTTCCCCTCGCCTGCTCACTTTGTCTACACCCTGCCAAACATCGCCACTGGCGAACTGGCCATACGCCATAACGTGCACGGCGAAACGGCTTTCCTCATCGCATCGCAACCCCACGAGGCGCAAATGGGCACCTTGTTGCAGTCGGCCGCAATGGACGGGGAAACCAAACAAGTGGTAGGCGGATGGCTGGAATACGAAGACGACACCCACTTTGAAGTGCAAATAACATTATATAATGTGGAGCGTGGCGCATAAAAAAAACACGCCAACACCCTGCAAAGGCAAACAAGTAAGCATAAAACAGACGGCGCATAGCACAGCACTTGCGCCCAAACATAACGACAATACAAAATGGAAGAACTGAAAGAAGCCTTGAAAAAGCAAATAATCGAGGCCTTATCGCTAGAAGACATGCGCCCCGAAGACATCGACGATGCCGCTCCTTTGTTCGGCGACGGACTGGGATTAGACTCTATCGACGCGCTAGAACTCATCGTATTGATGGAGAAACAATACGGCATTCGCCTGAACAACCCTGCTGAAGGTAAAGAAATCTTGGCCTCGGTGAACACGATGGCCGAGTATATAGAAAAGAATCGCACGAAATGATTGTTGTTACAGGAACGGGAATTGTATCGGCTATCGGCACAAACACGACAGAAGTGGCGCGTGCATTGTTGGCCGACATCAGCGGCATTGCACCAGTTCGCTTTCTAGAAACCCAACATCGGCAGATGCCCGTGGGCGAAGTAAAGCTTTCTAACGAGCAGTTGGCCCAGCGGTTGGGCGTTCCTTACACGGCAAGCACCTCGCGAACGATGCTCCTTGGCACGCTAGCTTTGCGCGAGGCACTGGCCACAGCCGGCATCAACAGCGAGCAATTGGCGGATGTTGCCCTAGTTTCGGGCACCACAGTTGCCGATATGGACTGCGTTGAACGCCACTTCAACGCGGCCCAAAGCAACAATGCGCTGGGCGATTGCGGCCGCTCTACCCAAGAAATGGTGCAGAACGTAGGCCCGTTCGGTTACGTAACAACATGCAGCACGGCCTGTTCGTCGGCCGCAAACGCCTTTATCCTAGGGGCAAACCTCTTGCGTTCGGGGCGTTTCAAGCAAGTCGTTGTGGGCGGAACAGAATGCCTTTCGCGCTTTCATTTCAATGGATTTAGGTCGCTGATGATACTCGATGGCGAGCCTTGTCGACCCTTCGACGACACTCGCGCAGGACTAAACCTAGGCGAAGGAGCAGCATTCGTGGTGCTCGAAACGGCCGAACATGCCGCCCAACGCGGCGTAGAGGTCTTGGCAGAGCTTAGCGGATGGGGCAACGCTTGCGATGCTTTCCACCAAACAGCCTCGTCAGACGATGGCATAGGGGCCGTACTTTCCATGCGACAAGCCTTGAAAAGGGCCGCTTTGCAGCCTGCCGACATCGACTACGTGAACGCTCACGGCACAGGAACCCCCAACAATGATGCCAGCGAAAGCGCGGCTTTGCACAGCGTTTTCGGCGAAGAGGTACCTCCCGTGTCGTCTACTAAGTCGCGAACAGGCCATACCACCAGTGCATCTGGCAGCATCGAGGCCGTTATTTGCCTGTTGGCCATGCGCCAAGGCTTTATCCCTAG
This sequence comes from Prevotella sp. HMSC073D09, assembly GCF_001814145.1. Taxonomy (NCBI): domain Bacteria; kingdom Pseudomonadati; phylum Bacteroidota; class Bacteroidia; order Bacteroidales; family Prevotellaceae; genus Prevotella; species Prevotella sp. HMSC073D09. Next base: position 43,998 of record NZ_KV815118.1, read on the forward strand.
CAACCTCAATTGGCAGCATGCTATGGCCGACGGCATCGTTCCTGTGGCACAAACGCTGCACCAACAGCACCTGCGGCATGTGCTTTGCAACTCGTTTGGCTTTGGCGGAAACGACACATCGCTCGTGTTTTCGGCACCATCTACAAGCAACACGCCATTGCAAACGCCGCCATTACGCCCCGTATATGTTAAAACGGTGGTGAAGTTTGCCGACATTCCTGAAACCGAATGGCCACGCATCCCGCCGTTAGTGGCACGCCGTTTGAGCGGTGTTCTGCGGCGCGCGCTGCTCACTTCGCTTGTAACCTTAAAGCGTGCAGGCATCGAACAGCCGCAAGCCATCGTTACGGGCACGGCTCTTGGCTGCGTAGAAGAGACCGAGAAGTTTCTTCGCGAACTGGCTAACGATGGCGAGGGGAGTTTGAAACCCACCAATTTCATCCACTCAACGCACAACACCATCAGCAGTCTTATTGCCATTCACACCCATTGTCATGGTTATAACAGCACCTATGCACACGGGCAACGCTCGTTGGAGAGTGCACTAACCGATGCTTGGTTGCAAATTGCCCTGGGCGATTTGGAAACGGCTTTGGTGGGATGGCACGATGAAGAAGGGCAAACGGCTCTTTCGATGGTACTTACAAACGAAGCGGATGGGGCGGAACGCGCCCTCAATTCGCTTGAAGACGTTAGGCAACTATGTTCAAATTACTCGCATTAGCCCTCGTGCAATCGGCCTTATTGGCTGCCGTACAGGTTACATTAAAGCTGTCTTTACAGCAGATTGGTGCCTTTTCGTGGTCGTGGGCGTTCTTCGCTCGCGCCCTCACCTGCGTTTGGTTCGCGCTTTGCGGTATATGCTACGCCCTTTCAACGGTGTTGTGGCTCTACATCTTAAAGCACTATCCGCTAAGTCAGGCCTATCCGCTGATAAGTCTTAGCTATGTAATGGGCATGCTTGCTGCCGTGTTTGTCTTTCACGAGGCTGTTCCGTTGGTCCGCTGGTTGGGCGTAGGACTTATCATGGCAGGCGTGGTGATGGTGAGTTATCAGGGATGAAAAGTCAGGAGTTAAGGAGTTATGGAGTTAAGGAGTTAAGCCAATAGCCTAGATGGCGCAGCCATTTTTTCACCTTTTCACCTTTTAAAGGGCGCAGCCATTCTTTCACTCTTTCACCTTTTCACCCTTTCACCTTTAAGGAGTTAAGCCAAATGCTTTGTTGCAGAGGGGCTAACTACCTTGTTAACTCGCCAACTTATCACCTTGCCAACTTGTCAACTAATAATTGTAAATAAGCCCATAAATTCAATTGATATGAACTATATATTATCCATAATATTACTTTTCGCATCATTAATAGGCCATGCGCAAACCGCGGTAAGCGGCGCAAAGGCCGATGAGATGATGCAGAAAGTGGGCGAAGTAGCCCAGAAAACGAAGAGTTTGCAGTGCTCGTTCACCCAAACGAAGACACTGAAAATGCTTAGTCAGAAGATGGTTTCTAAGGGAAGGATGTGTTACAGTCAGCCTTCCAAGTTGCGTTGGCAGTACACTTCGCCCTACCAATACACCTTTATCCTTAACGGAACGAAGGTGCTGATGAAGAGCGCGCAACGCAAAGACGTGGTAGATGCGGCCAAGAACAAGGTGTTTCGCGAGATAACGGGCATCATGCTCAGCAGCGTTACGGGCGAATGCCTTACAGACAAGCAGCGGTTTAAAACGCAGATGTTTGTTGATGGCGACAAATGGATTGCCCAACTAACACCGCTTAAAAAGGAAATGAAACAGATGTTCAGCCTCCTTGTCATCACTTTCGACAGCAAACAGCTTATCGCAACAACCGTTGAGATGCGCGAAAAGGGTGGCGACAACACCCGCATAGAACTGCATCAGGTGAAGAAAAACGCCGCAGTGAGCGACGAGGAGTTTAAGATTTAAGGCCACTGTATGCTTTCTTGAGCCTTCTAGGCGGCCAAGCCCTTGTAGATGTTCAAGGCGTTTCAGGCATTCTAGCCTTGCTCCCACTCGGTTCATTCGCCCCATCTGTCCCAATAAATCCCATCCCGCTAATTCATCAAGCCATGCGCACCCTAACCCTTTACATCGTTTTGTTATGGCTCTCCGCCACTTCGCTTTCGGCTCAAGGTCGGCGATGGAACGTAGAGTTAAGCTTTAAAAAGGCCGCCATAACAGGCCTTTGCATCATCGATACCGTGGAACAACAGCCACGCGGAGCCATCCTTAACGAGTTCGGTATAAAGATGGTAGACTTTGTTTGCATGCCCAACGGCAAGGTAAAGCTATATAATCTGGTGCCCATGCTCAACAAATGGTACATACGCCGCGTGCTGCGCCACGACTTACAACAAATCGTTCCGCAACTGGTTACGCGCGATTCGTTGACATACGAAAACCCAAAACGCCACATTACCTACCGCTTTAAACCCCTTAAACCTACAGAAGATGAAACTGAAAGATAACTTTTACACCATTGAGAACGCCACACACGATGCCGACAAGCACGTTTACGGTGTGCGGCTCAACCCCAACCACGCCATCTACGCGGCGCATTTCCCCGGCAATCCCATCACGCCAGGAGCCTGCACGCTGCAAATGGTGGGCGAGTTGGCCGAAGAAGTGGTGGGCAAACCCTTACAACTAAGCTGTGCAAAGAACGTGAAATACCTTGCCCCACTTACCCCAACAGACTCGCCCTGCCCCACTTTCGCTCTGAACATACGATGCGAAGGCAACACTTGGCTAGTGAAAGCCGAGGTGAAAAACAACGAACACGTGTTTGCCAAACTGTCTTTGGTGTATGAATAACTACCGCGTATGCGTGGTGATACCCACTTATAACAATGCCACCACGCTGGTCAGCGTGGTGCGCGGAGTGGCCGAACACACGCCAAACATCATCGTGGTGAACGACGGAAGTACCGACGACACCGCCCAACTGCTTGCAACGCATTTCCCCGAACTATGCGTTGTTACCCACACACGCAATCGCGGTAAGGGCGCAGCCCTGCTCAGCGCATTTAAACAAGCGCAAAACATGGGCTATACGCACGCCATCACCATCGATGCAGATGGGCAACACGCACCTGCCGACCTGTCTTTGTTCTTCAAAGCCATACACCAAGCACCCAATGCCATTGTGGTGGGCAACCGCTTTGATGCCGATAAGTTTTCGGAAACCAACAATCGCAACATGAATGGGCAGAGTAAGTTTGCCAATAAGTTCAGCAACTTTTGGTTTGCGCTGCAAACAGGTAGGCGCTTACCCGACACGCAAACAGGCTTTCGCGCCTACCCTTTGCGCCTGTTGCGCTGGTTGCCCTTGGTAACAAACCGATACGAGAGCGAGCTTGCCTTGCTGGTGTTTGCCGCTTGGCACAACGTGCGCACCATTTCAATCCCCATCAACGTGCATTATCCGCCACGCGAAGAGCGCGTTAGCCACTTCCGCCCAGGCGTAGACTTCGCCCGAATAAGTCTGCTCAACACCTTCCTCACCTTCTTCGCCATCGTCTATGCCCTGCCGCGTAAGCTTTTGCGCGTGGTTTGCACGGCAGGCGTGTTGCTGCTGATGTTCGTGTTGATGTTCTTTTTGCAGATAGGCATGCTGATTTATTTTCTGTCGCATCGCGTAAGCGAAACCGAACGCCTGCGTTTTCATGCCCTTATACAGCGCATCGCCCGCACACTGCTGCGCCTTTTGCCAGGCATAAAAACGCGTTTCGACAACCCCACGGGCGAAGACTTCGCGCAACCTTCCATCATTATCAGCAACCACCAAAGCCACCTCGACCTGCTTTGCATCCTTGCGCTAACGCCGCGCATGGTGATACTCACCAAGCGGTGGGTGTGGTACAATCCGCTGTATGCCGTTGCCATACGTTTTGCCGAGTATTTGCCCGTTACGCGCAACATCGAAGACAACGAACAGCGCATTGCCCACCTTGTTAAGCGCGGATATAGCGTGATGTTGTTCCCCGAAGGCACGCGTTCGGCCTCGCTCAAAGTGCAACGTTTTCATCAAGGTGCCTTTTATTTAGCCAAACGCTTTCAGTTAGACATTGTGCCCGTGTTGCTCTACGGCACGGGGCATGTGCTTAACAAGCGCGCCCGAACGCTATCTTCTGGCGACATCGTGGTAAGCATCATGCGCCGAACGGCGTTATCAGCGTTTGATAAGGACATAACACCAAGAGAATTGGCACGGCATTTTAGGAAAATGTATGCTGAAGAATTGGAGAGATATTGATGCAAACAGGCGGGCGATGGCGTATTATAACAAAAGTGTTATTCGCTTATATTGAAGTTGTATTGACCTTTAAATTGAAAGGGGGGTATAATCAGAACTGGCCGGACCGGTTGGACTTGTCCGTTGTATTGACCTTTAATTTGAAAGGGCTGTATAATCTTTGTGCCGCAAAACCATGATAAACACCTCTCTTATGTACAAAGTACTGCACTAAGACACGATAAAAATCTGAAATGCTGCCCCATTCGTCTGTGTCAGAAAATGGTTGTCTCTCAAAAAAGGAGTCTAGGCAATAGTTATTCAATTCATTTTCCACAAGTTGAAAACTGGCGGTCAACTCCATCTTACTTCTGCTTTTCCATGATGTTGTTTCCGCAGCCCGTGAGCAGTATGCCCAGCAACCCCTCACACGGGTGGCCGTAAGCGTACGTGTTTTCGGTGCAGTTGCCATGCGTTTGTATACGGGATAATCGTCTTTTGTCTATTATTCCGCCAGAAATTTAACACGATAAGTGCCCTTTTTATCCACCAATCGCCTTCCTTGCCGCAAAAAATCGATTCTCGCGAAGGTTT